>JAWKLZ010000002.1:600000-900000 GCA_041392475.1 Chitinophagales bacterium
GTTACGCCATACACACCATAATGAAAGGTGATAAAGCCAATACCTTTTGAAATATGCTGTTTGAAGGCTTCAAAACTACCCTCAAAAGCCGCAGAAGGAATCGTTTTTTCATCACGCAATTTATCTAAAAACTGCCCTAAACCTGACCATGTTTGTAGGTTGTATTCTTCTAACTTACTGAGTGCTTGTTGAAGTCTCATATATCTGCTTTGTTTCTTTAGCAAAAGTAACTTTTTTTAAACAATACCGCTAGCGAGTCAGGCAAGTCACCATAAAAAATAAGGAGTTCAAAAGAGGGAATGTCAGTCGGAATCAATTTTTTCCTTTTCACTAAATTGGCAAAAGAAACGAGTATATACTAAAAACTCCATTGATATAAGTCAATGGAGTTTTTGTTATTGAATAGAAGAATATGCCTCCTTAATTATGTGTTAATATGCCATTAATCCCACTTTAAGTCATCATCTTCCTCCTCATCTTCGAGCTCTACTTCTTCAACCTCCTCTTCTTCCTCAACATCATCGTCAGTCACTTCGTTGCTATCTTCTACTTTTTCGTAGCTGTTGTTGTAGTCAGAATCGTAGCTATCTGATTCACGTGTGTACTCGTCAAAATCATACTCAGGCATCAACTCTGTCTTCACATGGTCTATCGTATCTTGCAGTCCCAAGATAAACTTGTTGAAGTCTTCCTTATAGAGATGTAACTTGTGACGTTCATAACTATCATCATCATAGCGTTTTTTGCTTTCTGTGATGGTTATGTAGTAGTCATTAGACCTCGTAGTGCGAACATCAAAAAAATAAGTTCGCCTTCTTCCTGCACGAATTTTTTTGGAAAAAACTCCATCTCGATTAAATCTGTTCTCCACTTTCAACACATTTTAATTAAATAATAAAAACATCGAATAGACGTTTTTTTAAACTAATACAAAACTATATGATTATTTCATAAAAAAAAATCTTATACAGCCATTTTTTTATCTTCCAATCTTTGTTTCTCATACAAATCAAAATAATAGCCCTTAGCTGACATCAAACTCTCGTGTGTGCCTTCTTCTACAATGCGTCCATGCTCCAACACTACAATCTTGTCGAAGTTCATTAAAGAAAAAATGCGATGGGTGATGATAATAGCTGTCTTGTCATTCAAATATTCATTTAGATTACTGATAATAACATGCTCTGTGTTGGCATCTACGGCAGACAAACAATCATCAAAAATCAACAATTGTGGATCTTTGATCAAGGCTCTTGCCAACGAAATGCGCTGTTTTTGTCCTCCCGAAAGTGTTACTCCACGCTCTCCAACTAGTGTTAAAAATTTTTCGGGAAGCTCGTCGATTTCCTTCAAAATGACTGCACGTTCTACTGCTTGTCGAATTTCTTCCATACTTGCCTCCTCTTTTCCGAAAGCAATGTTGTCCCGAATTGTATCTGAAAACAGGAACACATCTTGCGGCACATAACCAATTTGCGCCCGCAAAGCACTCAAATTTAACGCCCGTACATCCACATCGTCCATCAATACTTGACCTTCGCTCACATCGTATTTTCGCACCAGTATTTCTGCAATCGTACTTTTACCCGAACCTGTACGCCCAATCAAAGCCATTTTTTCTCCAGGCTTCAATTGAAAAGATATGTTTTGCAGGGCTTTAATGCCAGTATCGGGATAGGTAAAACTCACATTGTCCAACTTCACTGCACCTTTCAATGTCAAAGCATCCTCATTTGGTGAAGTAATTTCTGGCTCTGCTTTCAAAAATTCATTGATGCGTTCTTGTGAAGCCTCCGCACGTTGTATGATGGAGGCTACCCAACCAATTGAAGTAACAGGCCAAGTCAACATATTGATGTAAATCACAAATTCTGCAATGTTTCCAGAAGTCAAATATCCATTGATAACCTGTTGTCCTCCAATGTAAATTGTAATAATAACACTCACTCCAATCAGCGTCAGCATCAAAGGAAAAAAGAGGGCTTGCACGAGTGCCAACTTCAATGATTTTTCTTTGTAGTATTCGCTCTCTTTGTCAAAAAAGGCATTCGTAACATTCTCCTGTGTATATGCCTTCAATACCCGAATACCTGAATAAGATTCTTGTGCAATGCTTGTTAGATTAGAAAGTTGTCGTTGAATCTCCTCACTTCTTCGGTTGATAATATTGTTCACATAATAAATCGAAATAGATAAAATCGGTAAGGGTATCAATGCGTAGAGCGTCAGTTCTACATTGACCTGCAACATCGTTCCAACAACAATCACAATCAACACCGTCAAATTGACACTGTACATCAGGGCAGGTCCCAAATACATTCGTACCCGATTGACATCTTCTGTAATGCGTGACATCATATCTCCTGTTCGGTGACGCTTGTAGAAAGCAGTGGTCAGTTTTTGGTAGTGTTCATAGATTTCATTGCGGAAATCATATTCTATCAACCTCGACATCACAATCATCGTCTGACGCATAAAAAACATAAAAATGCCTTTCATCACCGCCAATAACAATACTGCTAAAGCGAAAAATATCACCGCACTGCTGAATACACGGTAAAACGAAGACTGCAATTCGAAGCCATTGTACAACTGATAGTATTCAATGTTCTCTTTCACCAAATTGAAAGCATGGCGAATGACTTGCGGTGGCAATACTCCGAATACATTGGAGAGTGCCACAAACAAAATACCGAGCAGCAGTCGCCATCGGTATTTAAAAAGGTACTTGTTGAGATGTAAAAGGTTTTTCATGTATTTTTGATAGAATTCTATGTGCCGGTTAAAGTCTCTGAGAGTTATTTAATACAGTATGTAAATACAAACATCTAATTTCAATTCTGGTTTTAAAGTCTTCAAGAAAATGTATTGAATATTAAATTAGATTACCCTCACTATTCTATCTCAAATGTCGTAAAAAACGGCAAAAAAACACAGGAAAACGGAACAAAGCCCAAGAAAACACCCACTAAAAAACAAAAAAGGTGTGAATAGACCGAAAACCTATTCACACCTTTGATTCCATTAGACTAATCTATTCTATTGCTTGTGAAAACCTCTTTTTTCTTTAGCGGTACGGCCACTTACTGCAAGGTGTCATTTCCTTAACTTGCGTAGCAATTATATGAGTCTTTACTTTCATCAAAAGCTCACGTTTTTTTCTAATGCATTGATAGCCAATATATTGAAAAATGAAATTAATTTTCGCAACTACATGATAATCAAAACAATATGGCTCATCACCTCCATATTCAGCAAAAGTATCCAAACCATTATTTATTTGATAGTCCCAAAAACATCGTTCATAAAAGAACTATACTTTTCAAAATTAAGTCCACCAGATATTCCTTTTTCATCATAGGTACTAAACATCGTCCTTAATTCATTTACCGTGATACCTGTTTCTATCAGTAAACGCTTAAAATGCCTGTACCATTCTATAAAATTAATCACTCCATTTCCTTCTACATCAATCATTTGAAAAGATTTTTTTCTTCCTTCTGATGAAACGGTAGAAACAGTAAGGCTAAAAATGTCATCCATAAAAGAGTTATAATCCTCGAAAGTAATCTCAGGAGAAGAGTCCGATACATAGACTTGGAAAATCATATTCAACTGAACTTTGGTCATATTGGTTTCCTTTACCAATTTCTTGAAGTATTTGTACCATTCTAAAAAACCAATCCTCCCATCTTCATTTGTATCTATGGCATTGAATGTACTTTGTCTTTCTTGAGGTGTCATCTAATACTAATGTTTAAAACTTAAAAAATGATTGGCTAATTTTTGATGAAATATTTGGCTTTATGAGCCTTTCCCCCCAATAGACGTTTTGTGAGAATCGAATTGAAGAAAAATTTTGAAAAAAATCAACTACTTTTAAATAGTTGAAAACGCATAGAATAAAATACTGAGAAAAAAATAAATACTGGCTTTTATATGTTTTTAGTTGAAGAACTAAGATTTTTGAAGTTTTATTTTAACAAAGTACTGATTTTTAAATTTCTTATATATTTAAGATAAACTTCAAAAGTTTCTTATCCCTGAAGTCTTTGATGAACCTAAATACTAAACCCCAATCAACGCAAAACCCGCCCAATCAATCGGCTCCATTACCTCGTCTTCGATCAATTGCAACTTTGCCTTGCGGAGTGCAGTAGAATAAGAATCTCCCCCCAAAATATGACGAAACATTGCTTGCACCAACAGGCTCGTAGAATCCTGGCGAACCTTGAACAATGAATACACAATATTCTGAACACCAGCATACAAAAATGCTCTATGTAGTGCCATCATGCCTTCTCCTTGCTGCAATTTACCTACTCCACTCTCACAACTGCTCAACACCACAAAGTCAGCAGAAAGTTGGAGGTTCATAATGTCTGAAATATACAGTTTGGCTTCCTCTGAGCTAATATCATCCAATTTGTTATCAGTATATAAATTCAATCCCGACAAAGCCGAATGTTCAGTATCAGAAAAACCATGAGTAGAAAGCAAAATGTATTTGTACCCTTCAATGTGCTTCAAGAGATTCTCTTTGGAAGCCATATCATAAAAGAGAGCCATCGCCTCTTTCTCTTGTGTTTCAAAAAGTTCATAAACCGTTTTGACCTCTGTTTCGGTTTCTTCCAAATCCATCAAAGCATCTTGATTATTCTCTCCCGACTTCAAGATCAATTTGCGGTCTTTCTTTCCGTTTTTTCCACTTTTCAGCATATAACCGCAGTTTGTAAAGTCCGAATATCCAAATTTGATGGGAGCCAACCCTAGAAAATTATCCTTTGACTTATTGCTGATACTATTACTTTTCTGATGGGCATACCAAAGCAAGGTCGCCGAATAATGGTACTGAATAGCAAAGTTTTTGATAAGGTAAGGTAGTTCTGAAAAAGTTTCTATTGAAGTCTTAAATGGAGAAATCAAAGCATCAAAAGGCAACCTTTGTAAAACTCCATCAGGAATAATCAACAACTTGTTTTTACCCTTCAATTCTGCTTCAACAGGAGTCAGTAATTCTTCGTACAGTTCTCCTGCAAGCTGTCCATATTCTTCCAAGTCGCCCAAAAACATCGTTTTTTCAAAGGCTTCAATATTATGCTCTAACTTTTTGGAACGAGCAATTTTTTTGAAGGAAACGCTGCTACTGCTGATGGCAAAAATAAAAAGGGTCTCTTCGTGAAGGCTATAGTGAATCAATAATTCCTGCGATTGAAGTAAACCTTGGATTTGAGCAATAGAAGCAGTTTGATTGTGGTATTTGAGTTGGTAATAATCGGGGTAATCTTTGGCCAATTGTTCCATCAATTCGTCGTATTGCCGATGATAGCCCAAAAGTTCGGCTTGTAAGGTTTGTATCTTGGACTCTTTTGAAGCAGCACTTCCTTCTTGTGTTCTTTGTGCTTGTAGCTTTTTGTCTAATTGAGTCAACTTAAGCATCAGTCCTTGTTTTTGCTCCAACAAGGCACTTGGAATTGGAGATTTTAATTTCGCTGTTTCGTCCTTCATTGCCGAAAGCAGCAGGGCAGCTTTGGCTTTTTCGGCAGCAGAAAAGGCTGTTTCAAGCGCATTTGGGTCATTGAGTTTTTCCCAAGCAAGGTATCTTATGTTCAAACTCGCTTCATAAATATCTGCATAATAACCCTTCACAGATAATTTAGATTGATCTGTATGATAATGTACTTGTTCAACTGCTTGGCTCACTAAGTCAATACATTCCAGAGCTGCCTTTATATTTTTTACCTCCGATTTTTGCTTTAGGTAGTACTTTTGAAAAATAATCGCCTTACGGCTCAATAAAGGGATGCACAAATCATCGGTGTGTATGTCTTTCAAAGGAGGATAGTGGTACACATTTTCATCGTTAAAAGAGCTTATACAAGCCATTAATCCCTGTTGGCAGGCATTTAGAGCGAGTAGATATTCTTCCTTTTTCTCATGCATCGAAGCGGTCATGAGGTGGATTTGAGCAATTTTAGGAGGTTGATTGGCATATATTTGATGACCAAGTTCTAATCCTTTTTGCAGGTAGTATTGGGATTTTGTAAATTCTCCTGCACTGCTGTAATTAGCTCCTATTAGGGTATAAGTGTCAAATAGCTGGAGGGAATTGATTTCGCCCAAGTTTTCTAAAATTTCTACACTTTTTTGCAAGTAAGGAATGGCTTCAAAAAACTTTTTATTTCTGTAATGGTCCAATCCTATATTGGTGTAAACCATTGAAGTGTAGCGGTGCAACTCACCGACAGATTCGAGTAATTCACCCAATGCTTCTTCGTAATAATAGAGTGCTTGTTTGGAGTCTTTCGCATGAGAATAACTCGTTCCTATGGCACTGTAAAGTATAGGACGCCATAAGGGAGCAGTTTCTTTCAAGCCTTCAAATATTTGCGCTGCCTTTTGAAGATAGAGAACAGATTTCCAGAAATCCCTTACTCTACTATAACAACGTCCTATGGCATAGTGTAATATGGCGTATTCCTCTGAATCCGTATGTTCTGTAGTGTTGTATAAGTCCAATGTTTCGAGAAGGTCTTCTAATGCCGAGCGGTATTCTCCCAATCGCTCCCCAATCAAGCCTCTCAATAGGCGAGAAGCCAAAGTCGCTTCTGCGGCTGCGCCCAACAATTCTATCTGAATGTCATAAGCCTCTTGATTGCAAGTAATGGCTTTTTGATACGCATCTTTGTTGAGATAACCATCGCTCATTAAGTGCAAAATCCTTGCCCGAAGCACATCTTTATCTTTCCCTTCTTCAAGTAAAGCGGTATTTGCTTCTTCTAACAAAACCAATGCTTCTTTGTGTTTTTCTTGCTTATTAAGTGCCTCTACTTTTTGGAAATAGGCTTTTGCTAAAAAATAATTAGGGGACTTTGCATTGGACTTATTATTAATTAGAGCCTTCATATTTGAGTTAATATTTAGAAAACCAATATAACTACTTTTTATTTTTCTTCAAAAAATTTTGATTTTGGTAAAATTAGCAAAAAAATCTTCCAAGAGTCAAAACCATTGAAGGTTATTGCCCTTGATCAGAATAGCAGTTTTTTTTGCTAGAAAAATGGATAATTTTTTTCACTTCTATGGAAGATTGTTCCAATAGACGTTTGAAGTGATAGGATTAAAAAAAAATGATTACATTACCTTTGCATTATAGTTTCACTTATGTTTCAAAATTTTTCCCAAATAAAAACACATAAGTAATTGAAAATAATCACATAAAACTTGCAAAGCTATTTTGCCGTTCATAAACTACGCAGTTCTTCAATGATTCACAAAAAACAGAGTGTAAACACCACCATGGAAAGCATTGATACATTCTTGCAACAACAGTATCCATTGATAAAGAAGGTGTTTCTCCAGTATTGTCGGGAACAAAAAGTACATTTAGAGGAATCTTCTAAAAAACGACTGTTCCAAAAATTACTTCAAGACCTACGAAAAAATTGGTCGGCAGAAGTAGAAAAGCTAGAGATGGCAGTGCCACAAGTCGCTGTGCTGATAGAAATGACCCGCCTACATTGCCAGAAATTGCTCCAAGACAACAATACAGTTGATTTAGAACTTCTTCGCATTCAGCCAATAGAATTGGTGGTGAAGTACCAAAACTTAATTCGTCACATTGTTCATAAACAAGCTGCTCAAAGTAATAAGTGGGATAAGGGTATAGAAGAAGACCTGATTGCAAACATACGAGAAGCGTTGGTGAAAAAAATTGCCAGTGGAAAATTAGCTACTCAATTCAAAGAAAATGCTTCTTTCAGCACTTATTTGTATCGGGTTATTTACCACAGCATGATAGACGAATTGAGAAAACTTCAGAAGCACACTTCCCAATCATTAATGGAAGAGGTTGAGATAACATCGCAAAAAGAAATTGCCCGTATCTCTAACAATGAAGTGTATTCAGAGTTGGTTGATCAGCATCTTAGATGGTTGAAAGTGATGATAAAAGGACTTCCCATTCAAAAACAAGGACGTTTTGAATTTTCATTGAAGGTAGTCTACCGAATGTTATTGAAAGCAAATGATGTAAGAGAGAATTATGCCCATTGTAGTGATGCTCTATTGGTTGAAATTTTATCTTGTTTTGGTATCATTTACTCCAACTTACCCGAATCCAAACTCTATCAATTGTTGGGGGAATTTATTACCGCATTAGAAAACAAATCCAAACCTATTTTAGCTGATGCCATTAGAATTTGGGTCCAGTCCAGAATTACTCAAATCAAAAAAACACTATTTAGCCAATTAACAAGCAAAGAAAAAGCATCTTTGGATGCCTATTTTGAATGGTTGGTCTATAAATTGTATCAAAAAAACTAATCTTTTTTCTTCAATTTCATCGTGCGAAAACGTCTATTATTTACAACACATCCAACTATATGAATTATTTCAACAACATTTTTGACAAAAAAGGAGTATTAACTATGGAGAGCCATATTTTGTATGCCTACGCAATGCACTTGTCCAAAGTGGACGAATTACCCTCTGAATTAATAGAGCATTTTTGGAGCAATGAAGAAAGTCGTAAGCAAATAATAGAATTGTACGAATTGTACGATGCCGAAATGATTGCAGCACATCCACATCCTTACTTTTCAGCAAATTCACCACAGAAAGTTGTAGATTTTGACTGGGAAAATTTAGAGGGAGCTTTGGAGGCTATCCTCAGGGGTGTTTTGGAAAAACAAAGCCCCGTGAATGGAGCATTGGAGCGCAGAATGGCTGCGAGTTACAAGGCTGCTGCTATGGTAGCTTTTGAAGTATTGACTCCAAAAAAAGATGCGGTGTATATTCAAAACATTCATTTTACTTTTAGCCAAGCAATTCCACAAAACAGCGAGCTTCACCTAAAAAATACGCAAGGAAAAACAGTTGGACGATTTGAAGTAATCAAAGACAGCGACCAATATGAGGTAGCGGTTAGGGATTCCAAACAATTTCCAAGTGGATTGTATTACTGGACACTTCTGATAGGCACTCAACCTATTACCAATCGTCTGTACATCTGTACGGAAGAAGATGCTCGTAAAATTATTCGAGAATCCTAAAAGTGCTTCTCCAAAATAATCCGATGCTGCTCCAAAGTATCTCTTGGATCAAAATCTACGATTTTGAAACCTCTATTGATTCCACACATCAACATACCCTTGTGTTGGTTGCGAGTTTTGAAACGAACAGACTTATAGCCCTTCAACAATGCCCATTGTTCTTGACGAGCAGACAATAGGTTCGCTACTCCTTTTCGGCGATACGCAGGCAATACACCTCCCATCCAACTATAAAAAGACCCATCTGATTCACGCTCATAACCCACTTTGAAGCCAACTATCTCGCCTTCTATTTCGGCAATGAGGATCAAATGTGGCGCACTTTCGAGGCGTTTCACATATTCGGCAGTCATATAGGTTTGACCAAATTCAGGAATTTGATGGGTTACCTTTGTGGCTTCGAGGATAGAGCCTTTTCTAATGATTATTTCAGGTTTTGACATGGCTTATTTTTTTGAAGGAGCAAAGATAAAGCTTTGAATCTAAAATCTTTTGCCTTATTTTGTTTCAAACAAAATGCCCATGCCCTCTATTTGCTTCTATTTTCGACTACAATTTATTGGTAATCTTGCCTTTTGCTTACTTTTATTGACTGCCTGCAATAGCGGACAGACTTCAAAACCTACTGCACAAAAGCCTCCAAAGTCGGACAAACTGCAATGGACTGCTCAAAAATCGGTCACAAATTCCAGTTTGCGGGGATTGTATGTGGTCAGCGATGAGGTCGTGTGGGCAAGTGGTAGCAACGGCACTTTTCTGCGAACCGTGGACGGCGGCACAACTTGGCGCACCCATATCATTGAAGGGGCAGACAGCTTGGACTTTAGAGATATTCACGCTTTTGATGAAAATAGAGCTGTGGTCTTGAGTTCAGGGTATCATGCCTACATTTACCAAACAACCGATGGCGGCACTACTTGGCAACAAACCTACTTCAATGAGCAAGAAGGGATGTTTTTGGATGGTTTCGATTTTGCCGACGAACAAGAAGGAATGGCTTTTGGCGACCCCATTGAAGGGAAGTTGTTCCTTATCAAAACAACCGATGGCGGCACAACTTGGCAGCCGATTGACACCACACATTTACCCACGGTCTTAGCAGGAGAAGCGGGCTATGCGGCAAGCGGAACGGGCATCATTTTTCGGAACAAAAAAGTTTGGATTGCAACAGGTGGCGGTGAACGGGCAAGAATTTTTTATTCGCCAAATTCGGGCGAAAATTGGGAGGTTTTTGACACACCTATCATCAGTGCAGAAGGAAAGGGGATTTTTTCGATGGTGATGTCGGATGCCCAAAATGGGGTAGTCGTTGGCGGGGCATACATGGATTCAACCAACACCGTCCGCAACTGTGCGCTCACAGCTGATGGCGGCAAAACTTGGGAGTTGGTAGCTACAAATCAGCCGAATGGCTACCGTTCTTGTGTAGCGAGTCATGCGACCGAACAATTTTTGATTGCCGTAGGGCGCACAGGTTCAGACTTTTCTGTGGATGGCGGCAAATCATGGACTGCCATCGGAACGGAAGGATATTTCAGTTGTGGCATGGCCTCAAAAACGGCTTGGGCAGTAGGGCGAGGCGGAAAAATGGCGAGAATGGAACTGGGGAATAAATAAAAATGAAAATGAAAATGAAAATAAAAAAATAGCTTGACTCTCAGTATATCAGAAATTCAAAGTGTTCAACTTATTTTATTGGCGTTTCCATAAATAATTTTTGCAGTCGTTTGAACTTTTTTTTGGGTTCTTTGGTTGTCTAAAGTACGGTACAAGCAGGTGTTTTTTTACGAAGACAAAAAAAAACGCCAATCTATTGCATAAAATAGACAATGTTTGTAAATTTGCATCGCTTTACAAAAAAGCTGGTTATTGGCTTATGGTGTAACTGGCAACACGTCTGGTTTTGGTCCAGAAGAGTCTAGGTTCGAGCCCTAGTAAGCCAACAAATTCAAAAAGCGGCATTGATTTCAAAATCAATGCCGCTTTTTTTATGTGTGTAGGTTAGTTTTTATTACTGAGCAACCTCAAAATCTTTAGTCAGTAAAAACTGAAGTCTTGCGCTTTTTTCCGACAAATCGGAATGTTCCATTGGCAAAACGTAATTTAAAAAAATACTTCAATCAATTGGGCCACAATATATTTTGAACATTTGGATTGCCCTTATTTCTTGTAGTGGAAAAAGTACTAAAATCCGTTAAGAACAAAAAAGTGTTTGAGCGCAAGCGAGTTTTTTTTGTTTAGGATTTTAGTACTTTTGGAGCGTAAAGCAAGAAATTCAGGCTTGACTTTTTGGTTCTTTTGCGTCAAGGCAAAAGAACAGCTAAAAGACCTGTGTTATATTTCAGTAGGGTACTGGCTCTGCCAGATTAGGAATAAACTTCAAAATTTTATTGGCAATCCTTATCAGGCAAAATATTCATCCAAATACTTCATTAAGGCATCGATAATTGTGTTCTTTTCTAATTTGTAGTTAGCATTGCTGATAAGGTCACTGCGTTTTTTCGTTTCATTGTATTTTTGATTGGCAGACAACAAAATCAATCCATTGTACAAATCCTTTTGTTCGGTTGGATTGACCATTTCCATCAGTACCTTAATCGCTTTGCTGATTTTATCATTGGCAATCAAGTCTTGAATAAAATCCCTATCAGGCATCTCTTCTGGTCCCATCCCATGTTTTCCCGCAATAAACCACAAATCGGATATTTGGAATTTGCAGTTACCATGTCGAAATACTGGAATTTGGTCACTTTGATTTTCCTTCACCACTTCAATCGGTACAAAATTTTCCCCATCCACCGATATTTCCGTGTTTTTGTTGATTTTTTTATTGTCCACAAACCACTGGTAAATCTCTATCATTGTCTGTTGAAAGTGTGGGCCTTGTGTGGTCGAAAGGGTGATTTTTCGGTCAGTGTAGTTGCATTGGGCAAAAATGAGAATGTTGTTTTTGGCGAATATCAACCCATTTTTCCAATACAGATAACTCACATTGTGAGGACCAAAATGGGCAATGAACTGCAAAAAATGGCTTTTGGGTAAAAAATTAGGAAAACGCAAACTGAAAGTATGTGTGGGAGGCACATAAAACGCCATTTCCATCTTATCAGGATCGGGACACTGCGTAGGTAGGTACTGTGGCGCAATGAAGCATTTTTTTTGCTTGCGGGTGATTTCAAAAATCAACTGAAACTGCTTCATCAATACCACCCAAGCCTCAGCAGACAAACCACTGTTTTGGGTCACTTGTGCTACATGCTCAAAGCCAAACTCCCCTGGATTTTCTTTTTTGTCAATGAGTTCTTTGTCGAGAATCTGGTAAATCATATCCGTCACCCATTGCGGGCGTATGAACACATAGTCTTTGAGCAGTTTGGGGCAGTTGGTTTGGTAGCGGTAACAAATCAAAGCGCCCGTATCGTGTAGAAACTCGGTCAAGGTTTGGATTTGTGCCTTGTCTAACATCAGGTTTTCCTTGTCCTGTGTCGTATCGTTGGCTCGACAAAAAGCCGCATAGTCGTCAAAGGTGAGAAAATGTCCCTCATGGTTTCGGAGGGCTTGTCGGATGTGGTCATAGACTTCGGGGAAAGTCTTTCCCAAGTAGCTCAAGCGGTGCAGTTGTGAAATGATGGCCTCCTCCAGTTCTTCTACATCGAACTCATAACGTTTGATGCTGCGTTTGTCATTTTCCTTACGCAAAGCGACCGAAAACTGCAACTTTTCTTCGTTCGTAGAGGCTTGTTTGTCGGCTTTGTTTTGGATTTCGAGAATACCATATTTGGGTTTTGCCTCCTCGTTCTCTTTTTTATCCACATCTTCCACCGTATTTGTGTAATACTGAATGTTGTGTCGCCAATAGCTGCGGGGATAGAGGCTCTTAGAAGGGTCGAGGTTTTCTTCTTGTCGGTCGGTGTCTTGGTTCCACACCAAGAGGTACAAGACATTGCTGTTCAGAAACAAACGGTGGGTAGCATGGTAGTATTCCTGTCCGCCAAAATCCCAAAGTTTCAATACCACGTTTTCGGGAAGTTGGAGTGGCGTATTAGAGTTTTGGGCTTTGGCTTCTGCCAAAGAAGCGGTCATTCTATTCTTCAATGCTTGTGGCAATCGCTCGAATGGAATGGTCCAATCCTCGATTTTGATGCCGTGGGTGCGGTCGAAATTTTTGAAAACTCCTTTCCGCAATTGGTGGGAAAGGGTGGTTTTGCCTGCCTCTCCATTGCCAAACCAAACGACCTTCGCCTCGTTGTTGATGATGACACCCGATTGTGCTGCCTGCAAGTAGGCCTGTACCGACTGCCAACAATTTCCATCCTTGTCCCAATTTTCTTTGGTAATACTGGACTTTGAAAGGTCGTTTCCCTTCAAAAACAGCGACTGCATATTGTCCAGTCCCGATAGGTTCTTCAACTCGAACTCCTCCAATTGGTTTTCATCGAGCCGCAAATGCTCCAATTGTGCAAAGCCATCAGGAAGTTTGAATGCCTGCAATTGGTTTTTGCCCAAATGCAAAACCTCCAAATCGGGCAGGTCGCCATCAAAGGTGATTTTTTGGATCTTGCTGTCGTAGAGGTAGAGGTACTTCAAGTGCGGCAAATCCTTGGGAACGACCAAATGTTCGATGGTAGATTGGTTGTAGCTAAGGTCGACATATTGAAGTGCTTGGCTGCGAACCGTTTCCCATATTGCAGGGAGGTCTTTGTCGGTGAGGTTTTTTTGGTTTCGGTACAGTTGTTTTTCAGAAGGGATGATTTGCATAAGAATGGCTGTTTGAAGTTTTAATCCCTAAAAATATATTTTTTTCTTCAATCATAGCACACTTTCTACGGATAAAATGTTTTTTTTTGTAGCTTCAAGTCCAAAAACAGCCGAAATGTCCAAAAATACCACTGCAAATATCCAAATCATCGAACTTCAAAAACCCACTGGCGAAACCTTCTCCTTTGAAATGGTCGAAGTGCAAGGGGGAATGTATAAAAGGGGCAGCACAAAAAATAAGGATGAACAACCTGTACGTGAAGTAAGTGTTCCGACCTTTTGGATAGGCAAATTCCCTGTGATTCAATCGCTGTATGAATTTGTGATGGATAAAAATCCTTCTTGGTTCAAAGGCAAAAACCGCCCTGTGGAAAGGGTGACTTGGGAGGACTGCAAAATTTTTATTGAGGCATTGAACAAACTGAGCGGTAAAAACTTTCGGCTGCCGAGTGAGGCGGAATGGGAGTACGCAGCCCGTGGAGGGATTCATTGGGAAGACAACTATGAATATGCGGGAGGGAATGAAAATGAACTCAAGAAAGTAGCTTGGTATGGTGAGAATAGTCACCGAGAAACGAAGCCTGTTGGCTTGAAGCAGCCGAATCAATTGGGCTTGTACGATATGAGTGGGAATGTGTGGGAATATTGTGAAGACCATTGGCATGGTAATTATGACGATGCACCCGATGATGGGAGCGCTTGGGTAGAAAAATCGGATGATGATGAGCGTGTGGTTCGTGGCGGTTCGTGGCCCGACCTTTCCGACCTTTGCCGTGTCGCTTTTCGCCTCAGCTACTACCTGTTCGGCGACGACAGCATTATCGGCTTGCGTCTTGCGTTGCCACAGTTCTAAAGGCAGCCCCTCTTGGCTTCTTCTATTTTTGAGCTGATTCCCTTTTCGAGCGTTGCTTGTGAGCATTGGCAAGCGCTAGCAGCCAATAGCGAGCAAAGCAAAAGCATCGGAAAGGGTGTTTTGTCGAGTGCGGCAGACTTCCTCGCTCTGCGAGGAAAATTTTTTTAGCTCCATCCATACTACTCTTAGCCCATGAATTAATTCATGGGCTAAGAATGGGGGCTACGCAATCTCTCTAAGAATAAACTTTGTCAACGGTCGGAGACCTTGGCAACAGTTAAAGCCTAAAACTTTGCCAATGGGACATGCCGAAAAAGTCGGTACAATTTCCAATTTTGGCAACAGTAGAGCGGCAAATTTTCCCTATCTTCCCCCTACCAAAAACAAACACCTACTTCAATATGAAAACCACCGTCAAAATACTCACCGTCCTACTCGTCCTATTGGGCATCAGCGGAGCATCCGCCTATTATTACATACAGCCCACTTATTCAGGCACAATCCCCCTGAAGAACCTACAAGAAGAAGTTGAAGTCATTTACGACCAACACGGCGTACCGCACATTTACGCTCAAAACGAAGCAGATGCCTACCGAGCATTGGGTTATGCACACGCCAAAGACCGACTCTTTCAGATGGAATTGATGCGGCGAGCAGCCACAGGGCGACTATCCGAAATGTTTGGAAAAGTGACCATTGAAGCCGACCGAATGTTTCGCACTTTGGGCTTGGCGGAGAAGGCAACCGAATGGGTAGCAGCGCATTTTGACGGCAGCAATCAAGCCTATCAAACCGCAACTTTGGCGTATTTGGATGGGGTGAATCAGTATCTTTTTGAAGGACAACTGCCACCCGAATTTCACCTATTGCAGCTTCCCAAAGACTCTTTCACCCTCGAAAACGTCTATCACGTATCGGGTTACATGGCGTTTGGGTTTGCACAAGCGCAGAAAGTCGACCCTATTGTGACCAAAATCAAAAACGAATTGGGCGACGAATACCTCAAAGATTGGATATTGGATTGGAATCCCAAAGACCAAACGATCCCTGTCCACATCCCCAATTCAGAAGCCAATACGGATTCTATACAAACCTCAGCTTTCCATGCTTCTCCAAAAAATACCGCTACTTCCATCGCCCATTCGGTTTATGAAATCTTGGAAAACCTACCCGTTGCGCCCTTCATCGGCAGCAATGCCTGGGTCGTGTCGGGCAGCAAAACCGCATCGGGCAAGGTGATTTTGGCAAACGACACACACATCCGCAACTCGATGCCTGCGACTTGGTTTGAAGCCCACATTGAAGTTCCCAATTTCAGTTTGTACGGCACGCACCTCGCTTGTTCGCCCTTCGCTTTGGTGGGACACAACCGAAAAGTAGCTTGGGGTTTGACCATGTTTGAGAACGACGACATTGATTTTTACCGAGAAAAAGTCAATCCCGACAATCCGAATCAAGTGTGGTTCAAAGACCATTGGGAAGATTTGACGGTGCG
The DNA here is from genome assembly GCA_041392475.1 of Chitinophagales bacterium. Classification (NCBI taxonomy): domain Bacteria; kingdom Pseudomonadati; phylum Bacteroidota; class Chitinophagia; order Chitinophagales; species Chitinophagales bacterium. The sequence continues at coordinate 616,160 of JAWKLZ010000002.1, forward strand.
GCAGGAAGTCATCAAAGTGAAAGACGGTGAGGACATTAGCTTTGAAGTGCGGACTTCTCGGCATGGACCGATTGTAAACGATGCGCTCGACAATGTGGGGAACAAAGAGAAAGAACCGATTGCGATGTGGTGGTTGTTCAACCAAATCAGCACCAACATATTGGAGGCAGGGTATCAGATGAATCACAGTCAAAATATGGAAGCATTTGAAAAAGGCGTGGCAATGATTGAAGCTCCAGGGCTGAATGTGATGTATGGCGATGAGGCGGGAAACATTGCATGGTGGGCGGCTGCAAAATTGCCGAAACGACCCGACCATGTTCACCCCAAAATGATTTTGAATGGCGCAAGTGGTGAAGATGAAATTTTGGGCTACTACGATTTTGAAGACAATCCGCACAGTATCAATCCCCCTTCGGGTTTTGTGTATTCTGCCAACAATCAACCAGATAGCGTCAAGGGAGAATTGTATGCAGGCTATTATGTGCCAGAGGATCGTGCCAAACGCATTGTAGAACTGCTCCGAAAAGACGACAAATGGACTGTCGAAAAAATACAAGCCATGCAAAATGATGTCACTTCAACGGTGGATGTGCAAAATGTGCAAATACTTTTGGATGTGATTGCAGATCAGCCTGTTGCTTCAAAGTCGGACTTGCACGAACAGGTCATGGATACAGTTAGTTCTTGGGATGGAAATCATTCGGTGGAAGCAGTTGCACCTACGATTTACTACAAATGGTTGATTTATACCTTGAAGGCAGCCTTTGAAGACGAGTTGGGGCAGAAAGATTATCGGGTCATTGCCAATACTTTTTTGATGCGCCGAACGGTTCCGCCTTTCCTTCAAAATGATTCTTCGATTTGGTGGAACAATGTGGCAACAAAAGAACTCATCGAAGACCGAAAAACGATTGTTGCCAATGCTTTTGACAAAACCGTGCAGGATTTAGAAGCGCAGTTGGGCGGCAATGTGGCGGAATGGAAATGGGGTAAAGTCCACACAATCAGCTACGAACATCCTTTGGGGGCTGTGAAACCGCTCGACAACCTCTTCAATCGAGGCCCTTTCCCCGTCATGGGCGGTAATGAAACCATCAACAATATGCAGTATGTCTTGATGGAAAATGGCAAATACAAGGTTTTGGGTTTGCCTGCGCTTCGGTTCATCAAGGATTTTGCGGATGGTGGTAAAACCTTCAATATCAATCCAAGTGGTCAATCGGGTAATCCAATGAGTCCGTTTTATGCCGACCAGATTGAGCTATATATTGCAGGAAAATATCGAACAGTGTTGATGGAGAAAGGGGAAATTGAAGGAGAAGAGAGTGGGCGGTTGGTTTTGAAAATTGCTCAATAGCGGCGGGTTTCAAAACCCACCGCTATTGAGCAATTTAATCGCTTCTTTAAAATTAACATTTTAAGGTCTATTACCCATTCCGAAATTTGCTTGTTAGTATATTTTGTAATAATTTAGCAAAAAAATATAGTTTATTGCTCAAAATTACGCTATAATGCAACCAACAATCAACACTGTTATTCTTTTCACCAACAATATGATTCGCCTCCATCAATTCTATCAACAAGGTTTAGAACTTGGTGAAGCTACCTACAAAAAACGAAATCACATTGGTTATCAGCTCGAAAACCACTATTTTGGCTTCGATGAAGTCTCCGAAAAGATTGTGCCAACTACTTCAATAACCGTTTGGTTCAAGGTATTGGACATTTACGACACCTTCGACAAATTGGTGACGATGGGCGCAAGGGAAAAAATGAAACCCACTAAAAAACAGTGGGGGGCGGTCATTGCAGCCGTGTATGATTTGGACGGCAATGTGTTGGGATTGGAACAGGGGTAAAGTCTCAAATTCAAAACACAAATTCAACCTCAATTTTCAAATACATGAATTACTTACCTTGCCTCATACTACTATTGAGCCTTCAACTGTCCTTATCTGGGCAGCAAAACACAGCACTACCCCAACCCGAACTCGCACTTAAAATCGCACCTTTGCCGCTCATTGATATATTCGGTGGCAATGCGGGCATTGTATCTTTGGAGGTGGGGGGAATGGGTAGAACGGCTATTTCATTAGAAATGGGTTTGTTGTATCATTCGATTGGTTATGGACTGCAAAACAATCGAGGTTGGATATTGGGCATTGAATGGCGGCAATATTTCAAAAAACAGGCGCATCGCTACATTGCAGTGAGTTGTCGCTACAAAAGTCAACAATACGAATTTACAGAAACCATAGACATTCCCAACGTTCCGACCTATGAAAAAGACAATGCATACACCAAGCAAATCAGTACGCTTTCGGTTTTGTATGGTTGGCAAAAAGTGAAAGTCGACAAGCGTTTTTTTGTGGATGCTTATGCAGGTTTGGGTATCAAATACAAAGACACAATGAGCTTGGAATTGACCAAAATGGAGGAATCGAACCGAGACAATGGCGACTCACAGGTTTTGTCTTTGCTCAATTCGACGGGCAAACACCTAATTCCGAATCCTGCTTTGGGTTTTAGGCTCGGTTATCTATTGAAGTAAGGTGGTTGGCAAAAAATAGCTTGCTTAGTTGATAAGTAGGAAGACAGATTAAAGAAGCGAGAAGTCAGACTTCAATACTTTGATTACAAAAGAGTTGAAGGTTCTTTTCTGTAAAACTATTTTTGTCCCGCTGCTTATGTAAATTGAGAGAATACAAAAGTTTTCAAAACTTTTGTATTCTGAGTGAAAAAACTTTTGTATTCCGTGCGAAATCCTAAAATGCCCCTATTAATTGAATGACATTGAAGCAAAGACTTCTTCCATCTTTGTAAATTCTCACCTCGCTTAGTTATCTTGCAGACTGCAATCTTGCTCTTTCTTGAACAAACATCTTTAGTATAAATGTTTGTTCTAACCACAATAGAATGAAATACATAGGAATATTTCTTTTGCTGCTATTTGTCAATCATAGTTGCTTTTCACAAACTACTATAAATCAGACAAATCGAAAAGGTGATTTTTATTTCTATTGGGGATGGAATTGGGATTGGTATGGCAAATCCGATATTGCATTCAAGGGAGATGACCACGATTTTGTGTTAACAAAAGTAGTGGCCAAAGATCGCCAAAGTCAGTTTAAGTTGGGTTACTTCAATCCTTCAACGGCTACGATTCCTCAATACAATTTTAGAATAGGCTACTTTATCACCGATAAATACAGCATTACATTTGGAATAGACCATATGAAATATGTGGTACAAGCCAATCAAACTGTCAAAATAAATGGCAATATCCACGATACGGGAAAGGGATATGATGGGAATTATAACAACGAAGAAATACTCATTAGTCTTGATTTTCTGAAATTTGAACATACAGATGGATTGAACTATATCAATACCGAATTGAGACGAATAGACCAAATTTTTGAAGCGAAGGACATTCGTATAGGGTTTGTCAGAGGTTTGGGAATGGGCGTTTTATTGCCTAAAACAAATGTAACTCTCTGGAATAGTGAACGATACGATGAGTTTCATTTGGCGGGTTATGGCTTCAGTGCTTTGGCGGGAGTGAATGTGGCTTTTGGGCGTACTTTCTTTGTTCAGTCAGAATTGAAGGGAGGATACATTAACTTACCGGACATTAGAACAACGAGTTCGGAATTAGATGAGGCGCATCAGCATTTCTTTTTTTCGCAGTTGAATATTGTATTTGGAGCGACTTTGAGTAGTAAGAAAAATAGGTGATGAAAATTGAAGCCACTTTTGGCAAATCGCTGATAGAAAAACAACCGCATAAATTCTTCTATAAGGGGAGAAGCGTATTTACAATAATCAGAAACATTTTGATAGCTCGCTAAATCTATATAATTTTAGGATATTTAGCGAGCTATCAAGAAATATACGAATGAAAAAGTTAATTGGCAGAGAAACAGAACAAACGATTTTAGAAACAGCTTTGGTGTCGGATGAATCCGAAATGATTGCCATTACAGGACGCAGGAGAGTAGGTAAAACTTTCTTAATTAGGTCTGTATATGATACAAAAATTGATTTGGAGTTTACAGGTGTTCAAGATGCTCCTCGCAGAGAACAATATCCCCTATGCCTTGTTCTTCACTGCAAAATACTCCAATGAACATCTCCAAAAAATACGATTTAGACGAACGAGCCATTGACCGCATCATCGAAATGGCATGGGAAGACCGCACTCCCTTCGATGCAATTGAAGCACAGTTTGGTGTACCTGAACAGGATGTGATTCAACTCATGCGCCAAGAAATGAAACTGAGCAGTTGGAAGATGTGGCGCAAACGGGTGCAGGGCAGAAGTACGAAGCACAGACAAAAGAGAGGTTTTGAAGTAGGTCGTCATAAGTGTAGTCGGCAGCGAGCAATTAGTCTGAATAAAATCAGCAAGCGGTAAGAATCACTGCAATAACTCAATTGGTTTGGAAAATTTTGGAAAAATGGTTATTTTAGTAAAGTACCAAAATCCAAGACGCTCATGCCAAGTATTGAAGATTACACTTTGTTTTTGAATGGAATTATTCAAACTGCTCAAGATAAAATTGATTACAATGGCAAAATTGAAGAGAAAGATGTACTGATTTTGTACAAGATTGCCAAATTTAAGGATGGAAAAATAAACGAAGAAGCGGCAGCAGATCTTACCACAGTTTATACGACACATTACCATAAAATGACGGCTAATGCCATTGCGAGTTTAGAAATGTTTATCATTACTCATGCTATCAATGCGTATCTATGGAAATACAAAGGAGAATGGTCGGAGTGGTATGTGGGCATCACAAATGACGAAGATATTGATTCGCAATTGTTTGTCAAACACAAGGTAAAAGAAGAAGGTGGCATGTGGATTTATCGTACGGTAACAGCTTCTTCGACTGCTCATGCAATTCTGGATTACTACAAAAAAAATGGAGCGCAAGGAGGTGTTCACGGAACAGGCAACACTGTTCGAAAAGTGTATGCTTTCAAATTGGCAAAACCTGCCTCAAAACCCAATCCGTTTTCAAAGGTTTCACTCACCCAAAACCCCATCAACCCCAATCGAAAAGTACATGATTTAGATCCACAAAATTACCGCCAATGTCCCTCTTGCTATGGTTCAGGGCGCACAACCTGTTCATCCTGTGGAGGAAGCGGAGGACGTTCGGAGTCACGAGTGGATTATGACTGGAATAACAATCCTATTTACCGCACCGAATGGGTTGCTTGTTATTCGTGTTCGGGTGGGCAGTCAACTTGCAGCAGATGCGGAGGTTCAGGAACGGTTAATAAATGAGTCTTACAGCTTACTTCTTTCTTTCAAAGCCTACAAGTACCAATGGATTTCTACCTGTTCTTAACCATTAGATAACATTAACTTAACCTTTCCGCTATACCATTCATTTACCTTTGTTTTGCAAGCGCATAAACAGGAAATGATTAGCCGCTAAAATTTAACCAACTACTCATAATTGGTTAATATTTCTTTATCTTCACGCCTTAGATTATATCCTTTAGTCTTTGCTTTTATGCGATCTAACATTCAATAATAGGATAGTATGGATTTGTCTTTAGTAATTATGTGGGTAGGTTTTCTGATGGCAGCTTACTCAGTAGTCGGAAATGATGTTATTCAAACTTTGGGTACATTTCTAAGTTCCAACGAAAAACAAAAATGGTATGTACTCTGGGCTTATGCAGGGTTAATCCTGTCAGTTGTCTTGATTAACGGATGGCTAAACAATGATATAGCTTACGGACGTTTGAGTAAAATTGACATCCCCACAACACTAGAATGGTGGTATTTACTCCCCCCTATGGTACTGCTCATCATCACCCGATTTGGCATACCCGTCAGCACTACTTTCCTGATTCTTACTTTGTTCTCTATGAATGATATTGAAGGCGATGTGGGAGCTATTCTCACAAGTGTATTCGATACAAAAGCGGTATTGGGAAAAATGATTATGAAATCATTGTTGGGTTATGTAGTTGCATTCGGGGCTGCAATAGCCATTTATATGATGACCACCAATATATTAGAAAAGCGATTTTTAGAGAACCCTATCAAAGAAAAAAATCGAAACTATTGGGTAGTTGCTCAATGGTGCTCTACAGGCTTTTTGTGGTGGCAATGGCTTACTCAAGATCTCGCCAATATCTACATCTATCTTTTAGGAGGCGGCAATTTAAGTGCTGGAGCTTTTGCATTGTCATTGATTGCCATTCTCGGATTGTTGGGGTATATTTTTTACAGCAAAGGTGGTGCAGTTCAGAAGATTGTGAAAGCCAAAACCAATACAACCGATATCCGCTCTGCCACTTTTGTAGACCTCATTTATGGCATTGTTTTGATGATTTTCAAGGATTGGAGCAAAATCCCCATGAGTACAACTTGGGTATTTATCGGTTTGTTGGCAGGTCGGGAGATTGCAATTCGTTTTCAACTCGAAAGAAAATTAAGCCGAGCAATCGCAAGCGATATAGGCCGAGATTTGTTCAAAGTCTTTACAGGCTTGGTCGTCAGTGTCGTTTTGGTAGTGATTATCAAGGTGATTGGAGGTTAAAAAAGCTTCAAATTCAATCTCAAAAAAAAAATCGTGGGTTTTGTCCGAATATTTAGCCTTTTTTCGTCTATGAGGACAGGAACGGATAAATGTGTGTAGCAACTAAATTTGTAAGAAAACATTTTTTTTGTTATCTTCATTTTCTGCTTGCAACACTCCCTTTCCTACTTTACCTCATAGTACAATTAAAACCTCATTATCATGAAAAATTGGCTTTTTATCCTCATTACACTTTTCACAATTCCTTTCTTCAATGATTTGCAAGCATCAGGAGAAGCAAAAATTACTTTAGTGAGCACCTCCTCCAATTCAGGTGCAATCATCGGCAATGAAAAAACAGCACTACACCTTCATTCCTTCAATGCTATTTCGGCAGATGATTGTGAAAAAGAAATAACGCTAACAGGAACAATCGAAATAGTAGATATTCTTGAAGCTTCACAACAATTATCACGACAAACACAATTCATCACAAAAAAACAAGGTCAGAGACGATCTAATCACTCATCAGGAGGTTCAAACACCTTAACCAACAAAACTCCTGGCAATGACGATGAATACAGAAAGTACGAAATAGAACCAATCGTAGGAAATACCACTAATTTTGACACAAAAATTGAAGATGGGCTGATAAGATTTGGAGACAAGTACTACCTCATTTTCACCTTCCAAGACTTAGACCGATGTGAACGCAATGGTTCAGATGTGATAGACCTCAATCCCCAAACAGACATTGCCCAAACGCTGAAACTACACGTTGACAAAACAAAAGGAGAAGTCAGATTGGTCAAAGCAGACAATTCGTTGGGTGCAGTTGTGGGCGGAATCAACAGTTATTTCACCGTACAAGGCAACAACAAGAATTCGCCCAATGTCGAAACAGGCAGTATCAGACTCAAAATTTCCAGCATACCCACCAACAACAATCTCAATAACCTCAAAAGCAATGGCGGATAATTCTCTTCAAATTGCTGAACAACAACTACAAGAGGCCATCAACCTCAACAAAACTGCTCTTTACCAACAAGCCATCGACCTGTTGGAAAGAGCAGTTTTGGTTTTCGAAAAACTGGAGCAATGGGAATATTACCTCCAAACAATCAATGAAATAGGCAAAAACTACAACGACCTCGAACAACCTTCAAAGGCAATAGAAGCCTTGAATACCGCTCTAAACATTGCCAACAAACACGCACTTTCCAACAACATTCACTTGGTTTCTACCTACAATATTATGGGGGGGGCCTATAGCCTACAAAGGGAATACGAATCAGAATTGCTTGCCTATCAGCGAGCCGTAGAAATTGCGTTGAAGGAAGAAAATATCTCCAAAAAAAATGCTTTGGCATTGACTTACACCAATTTAGGAGCGTATTACGACGAAAGAGGAAAACATGCAATAGCACTTGATTTTCACCGAAAAGCCCTGCAAACCTACCTTGAATCGAATGAAAGAAAAGAGGAAAACATGGCTACTTGCTACAACAATTTGGGCGCATGTTACACCAATTTGGGGGATTATGCACAAGCCTTGCCACACTTCCAAAAAACACTGCAAAGCTGGCTGAAATCCTTACCCGAACAGCATCCGCATCTCCTCTATACCTACAACAACATAGCAAGTTGTCACTACTTCAGAAATGATTTTGAAACGGCAATTCCTAACTTTCAAAAAGCTTTGGAGATTGCCCACCACAATTTTGGAGAAAGCCATGCCCTCGTTGCAGCTATTTCCATCAATGTAGGCAACTGCTACAATTCGCTTCAACAATTTGACCATGCCCTCAAATACTACCACCGCACGACCCAGATTCACAAGCACTTGTATGATGAAAATGAAAGACCTCCTGTCTTTGTTTTTGAAAATTACATCAGTCTTGCCAAGTGTTTTTTTGCCCAAGAAATGTTTGAAAAAGCTTTCCACTATTTTGAAGACGCATTGAAGGGCTACCAAACCATTTTTGGAGAACAACATCCAAAACTTGCCGAAATTTTCAATCCACTCGCCAATGCTTTTTTGCAGAAAGGAGAAGAAACACAAGCCATTCGGTACTTTCACCAAAGCCTCAATGTTTTGATTCCTGCATTTCAGACCACAGATATTTATCAATATCCAACGGTCAACCAAGTTCCATTTTCCAAAATCCTTTTGTTTGCACTCAACCGAAAGTCTCGGTCTTTCTATCAATTGTATCAAAAAAAACCATCTGCAAAAAATTTGCAAGCTGCCTTTGAAGGATATTGTACTTTGACCCAATTCCTTGAAGTCAAACGCCAACAATACAAAGCCCTTGATTCTAAACTGGATTTGGGCGAACAGTTGGTCAATATCTACGAAAAAGCCATTGAAGTAGCAGCCGAAATATCTAAAAGCCAACTAAATACCACTTCAAATCAAGCCCTACAAACAGCCTTTCATTTCACTGAAAAAGCCAAGGCCGTTTTGTTGATGGCAGAACTGCAAGAGGCGGATGCCTTGTCGAATATTCCAGAAAATATCCGAACACAAGAGGAAAAATTGAAGAAAAACTTGTTGGAGTGGGAGAAAAAAATTGAAGAAAGCAAAGCGAAAAAGGAGGAGGAGAATCTGTTAGAATTGAAGGACAAACACTTTGATACTCAACAACAATACCTGCAATTCATTGAGCAATTGGAGCGAAATTATCCCGATTATTACCAATTGAAGTATGAAACAAAAACAACTGACATTGCAGCTTTGCAGCAGTATCTTCAAAGTTTTGAAGGAGAAGAAAAAGGCGTTTCTACTTCTTCAAAAATCGTACTTTCCTACTATGTGGGGGAGGAATCTGTATTCATTTTTGAAGTGACTGCAAAGGATTATCAAGTTCATCAAATCGCCAAACCCAATCATTTTGAAGCTTTGGTGACAGATTTTTTGGATGCCATCAATGCGGTGGACATAGACGATTTTGTAGAAACGGCAACAGAATTGTATGCCATTTTATTACAGCCGCTTCAATTGGAGAAATATGCCATTGAAGGGGAAGATGCACCGCAATTGATCATTTTGAGGCATGGCATTTTGAATTATTTGCCTTTTGATGCCCTGCTATTATTGTCAGAAAATGAGGATATTGCAGATGATTTCACCGAATTACCCTATTTGATTCGTGTTTTTCAAATCAGCTACCATTATTCCGCCACACTCTTGCTGCATCAAGCTGCAAAAAGAGCAAAAAACATTTTTTTGGAGGATTCTTTTTTGGGCATTGCGCCTGTTTCCTTCAATGGCAAAAAGCAGGCAAATGTGGCATTGGCAAGTCGAAGTGGGAAAACGCAGGTTTTGCGGTCGAATCGGGCGGGGGAAGAAGCATTGCAGAATTTGCCGAATACAGAGAATGAGGTGAAAGCGGTATTTGAGCTTTTTGAAAGTCGGCAATTGGAGGCTAAAATCTTTTTGTATGCTTCTGCTTCAAAGGAAAATTTGTTTTTGGAAGCTCCCAAACACAAGTACATTTTGATTTCAACGCACGGTTTGACCAACGATGAAAATGCGAAATTATCGGGAATTTATTTGGCGAAAACCCAAACGGGTGCACCGAATGAGGTGCTTCAAAACGACTATTTGCTCTATACTTCCGAAACGTATCACCTTCGCCTCCAAGCAGATTTGGTGATTTTGAGCAGTTGCAGCAGCGGAGTAGGGAAACTGTACAGTGCCGAAGGAATGATGGCTTTGCAGCGGGGATTTTTGTATGCTGGAGCGAACAACATTATTTTCACCCAATTCGACATTCCTGACGAATCAAGCAGTGCTTTGGTCAAAAGGTTGTTTTTCTATATTTTGGAGGGCAACAACTATGCTGCCGCCCTTCGGAAAGCCAAAATGGAATTATTGGTTTCGGATGCTTACACGCCGCAAGATTGGGCGGGTTTTTTGTTGATTGGCGAGTGAGAAAAACTTTTTAGTGGAAGGAGACTTTTGAAGTTTATTCTGAAAGATAGGGTATGTTTGAAAATCAGTCCGTTCTTCAAAGAAAACTTCAAAAGTCTTTGAGTACTTCACTCATTTTCATTCTTTATCCTTTGAAGTGCTTCAACATAATGACTTCCTTAGCCGTCAAAAAACGCCATTTGCCACGAGGTAGGTTCTTTTTGGTCAATCCGCCATAAATCACCCGATCGAGTTTGGTAATTTTATAGCCAAAGTGTTCAAAAATACGCCTGACGATTCGATTGCGTCCACTGTGAATTTGTACACCAATCTCCTTTTTGTTGTCGCTCATATAAGAAGCTCCATCTACTTTGATTTCGCCATCTTCCAGGGTAATGCCTGCCAGCATTTGGGTGAGGTGGTTTTTAGACAACGCAGTTTCAAGGAAAACGTGGTAAATTTTGCGGACTTCGCTTTTGGGGTGCGACAGGTGTTGGGCAAGCGAACCATCGTTGGTGAGCAGCAATAAACCGACGGTATTTCTATCCAAACGACCTACGGGATACAAACGTTCTACATCTACTCCTTGAACTAAATCCATGACCGTCTTTCTGCCTTGTGGGTCGTTTGTGGTGGTAATCATGTCCTTAGGCTTGTTGAGCAAGATATAAGTTTTGTCTTGCGGCTCTACTTTTTTGCCTTTGAACTGCACTCTGTCGCCTTCTTGTATGCGGTAGCCCATTTCGGTAATGACTTCGCCATTGACCGTCACCCAGCCTTCTTTGATGAGTTCGTCTGCCTTTCGGCGAGCTGCTATACCTGAATTTGCCAAGTATTTGTTGAGACGCACGCCCGTTTTTTTCATTTCCACGGTAGTTGGATTTTCTATATCCAAGGTCGGTGGTTTTTTCTTGCGGACAATGATCCTCCTTTTGGTTTTTGCTTTTGGATTTTCGTTTTCCTCCTCTCCTCTGCGAGGTTTGGGTTTGTCGTTTCTGAATTTATTGAATTTCTTTTGCATAGTTGGAATGTAAGTTAAATTAGGGTGATAACAAAATGAGGTGGGAATGGGTTTGTGATTTTTTTTGTTTTCTATTCATTTCGCTCCCCAATCTCACTTTCCACCTCGCTTTCCACATCCTTCAATTGCGGCAAATCATCCACAGATTTCAATCCAAAATAATCCATAAAGTTATCACTGGTTTTGTAAATCAATGGGCGGCCCGGCAAATCACTTCTGCCCTGAATCGCAATCAGTTCTTTTTCCAGCAATTTTTGGATACTGTAATCACAATTCACACCACGCACCTGCTCTACTTCCACTTTGGTAATCGGCTGCTTGTAGGCAATCACCGAAAGGGTTTCCATTGCAGCACGAGAAAGACGTTTTTTGGATTTTTGTTGAAGGAAAATGGAAATAGTTTTGTGGAACATAGACTTGGTAAGAAATTGGTACCCACCGCTTAATTCCATCAATTCAAAAGAAAAATCTTCAGATGCATATTTTTCACCAATGGCAGCCAAAGCCGACAAGATATCTTCTGCTTCAATGGATTTCTCCCAGAGATTTTCAAGACATTGATGAATTTCTTTGAAGCTGATTGCTTTTTGAGCCGAAAAAATGAGGGCTTCGACATGAAGTTGAAAAGACATGTTGCTAATTGGATAATTTTAATTTATTTGGACTTTGGACGAAAGACATAAGAAGTAAACATTTGTTTATGAGCAAATTACATTTCCAATTCGATTTCACTTAATTCCTTTGCTGTCAATGATTTAAAACTTTTGTCTTGTGTCTTTAATCTTTCCGTCCAAAGTCTAAAATTTATGGACAGTCAAATGGGGAAACTGATGGATGGTGTGATTGTGAAAAAACACGCACAATCACACCATCCATCGTTTTACAATTATTCATCATTCATCGCTCCCAAATCTGTTTGCACACTGTTGATAATCTGCAAAGTTTCGTAGAGGTAAAAATCTTTTTTCAGTTGTTTGTGGAAATCTTTCGTCTTTTTTTGAAGTAAAAAATCTGCCTCAGTTTCCAATTGGTCAACCTCCAAACAGGCCACATCAAAATTTTCCACATCTGGTCGATCCTGATAGGTTTCTGTTTCTGCCTTTCTCGCTGCTTTTTCAGCTCTGAAAGCGGTTAGTAAAAGAGGTTTGTTGGTATCTTTTTTATACTCTTGTGTATATTGATGATAGCTATCCATTGCAGTAAACAATTCGCTGTTTGCCAATCGGTTTGCGCTCTCTGCTTGAAGTTGTTCTAAATTTTTGACCACATGATTCCACGGTGTAAATTTAGACGATGCCACTTGATCTACCAATAATACGTGGTCTTTTTGACGTTCACCATACGCTTCAATATAAGAGTAACTATCGGGAAGCACGATATCTGGTGTCAAACCTTGTGTCTGAGTCGTTCCGCCATTGATGCGGTAGAATTTTTGGATAGTCGTTTTGACCGACCCCAAAGGTTTGAGATTCTGTTGGTTGTCGGGAAGGTAAGGCTCCAAGGGATACATCACCTGTGCGCTGCCTTTTCCAAAGGTAGTGCGACTACCTACAATCAATCCTCGCTGATAGTCTTGAATGGCAGCTGCAAAAATCTCTGAAGCAGAAGCACTTCCCCCATTCACCAATACCACCAATTCGCCAGTATAATGAATAGCAGGATCCTTATCGTTGTGTACGCCAATGCTTCCATTCGTATTTTTGACTTGAACAATCGGCCCTTTTTCTATAAACAACCCTGCCATGTCGACTACTTCTTGTAGCGAACCGCCACCATTTCCTCTCAAGTCAATAATCAATTTGTGGATGTGTTGATCGTTCATTTTCTCCAATTCTGCCTTCATATCTTTGGCGCAGCTTCGTCCGTTTTTATTTTTGAAGTCAATGTAAAATTTTTCCAACTTCAAATAACCCACAGGTTGCGAAGACGTTTCCGACTGCAAAATAGCAGACTTGATGGTGCCATTTTCCAATACTACAGTGTCTCTAATAATTGCAATGTCAATTGTTTGTCCATTTGGTTTTTGCACCGTCAAAATCACTTCTGTACCTTTTGGCCCTTTGATAAGTTTGACCGCTTCATCCATTTCCATTCCGACAATATTGACCTTTTCTCCGTCCTTCTCCGCTACTTCCAAGATGGCATCTTCCGATTGCAGTTGTCCTTGTTTAGCAGCGGGGCCGCCTGGGGTCAAACCAAGAATGGTGATTTTTCCATTTTTCTCTTTAAGCGTTGCTCCAATTCCTTCTAAACTACCCCGCAAACTGGTTTCAAAATTTTGGCGAGATTTGGGGGGCATAAATGTAGTATGTGGGTCAAAAATATTGGTAATCGCTTGTAAATAATAGTGAAACCAAGTTAGAGAACTGCGATTACTGGTCTGCTTGTACCATTTTTTCTGTTTTTTCAATACTTTATTCCTTGCTTCAGTTTCCAGCACTTCGATGCTCTTCGGAACAACCGTTAAATTACCCGCTTCAATTGCATCTTCTTGGTCATCCAACAAATCGGCCAACTGCTTCAATGTTTCATATTTAAGGTATTTGCGCCAGTTTTCTCTCCATTCTTTTTCGCTTTTGGCATAGATGCGTTTATTGCTATTCAACTCTATAAAGTCTTCTTCTTCAAAGTTGAATGGACTTGCCAAAATGTCTTCCATCACCTCTCCAACTACCTCTAATCGCTTCTTCAATACCATGATAGACAACTCAAAAAAAGCTCGCTCATTTTTTTCAATCTCATCATCCAATTGGTCTTCAAATCGTTTTAGAGTTTTGATGTCACTTTCTAAAAACAACCGCTTGTTTTTATCTATTCTTTCGAGGTACTCTGCAAACAGGTTCTTAGAAAAATTATCATCAATCTTTGGAGCTTGGTAATGCTTACGCTGAACATTTTGCATAACCAATGATAACAAAATGTCCTTTTTAGCTTGGTCATCATCAGGTGTTTCAAAACCTGCAAGTAGTAAAAAAGCAAGTATGAGAAGGAAATATTGGCGGACTGAATTCATTTTTTTGTTGGTTGTAAATTGAAAATAGCAATGGATAAAAATAGACAGAAATGGGAGAAAAACAAAAGACAGTAACTTCTTTCTATTTTGTATCCGATTTAGGTGTTCTTTATTTAAAAAACGAAAATGTAGCAAATAAACATATAAAAAAACTGCACAAATTGTGCCGTTTTTGGTATTAGCTAAACTGAAACAAATCGCTTTGGAATGATTTTATTAGTAGAAATTACACAGATTAAAACAAAATTAAGCAATGGTCAAAAATTAACTCCTCGATTTAGAATTTTGAACTACTTGATTAAGAAGGAGTTTTTTCGTTTTAATTCTTATACTAATTTTCATTCATTGCTGAGAAAATTGTTTTCTAAAGGCTAACATAGGCTCATTGGATTAGGTTTTGAAAACTTAGTAAATAGTAAAAAGGAAAAGTAACTTTGTCGACCCTGTTTCCATTTTTAAAAACCAGTTACTAAAGTATTAAAAATGCAAGATCAAACGTACTCACTTCAAGCAAATATTACAAAGAACTTTCAACAAGTATTTAAAAATCAAGTTCAATTTTACATCAAAGCACCAGGACGAATCAACCTCATTGGTGAACATACTGACTACAATATGGGCTTTGTGCTACCTGCTGCCATAGACAAACACATCCTATTTGGTTTTGCTACAAATGGAACAGAGGATATGTGTCGGCTCAAAGCCTTAGACATGAATGGGAGTTACGAGTATTCATTGAAGGACATCCAAAAAACAGAACATTCTTGGGTCAATTACCTATTGGGTGTCGTCCAACAAGTTCAAAAACGAAACATTGAAGTAAGAGGTTTCGATTGTATTTTTGCAGGAAATATTCCCATTGGATCGGGCTTGAGTTCTTCTGCTGCATTGGAGTGTGGATTTGCGAGAGGCTTGTGTGAATTGGCGGGTGTGACCTTGGAAAAGTGGGAAATCGCACGCATCGGCAACCAAACCGAAAACCAGTTTTTGGGCATACAGAGTGGTATTCTCGACCAATTTTCTTCTACTTTTGGCGCAAAAAATAAGGTAATGTTAATGGATTGTCGTTCACAAACCTTTGAATACGTGCCACTTGATTTAGGAGAATACTGTTTGGTGCTTATCAACTCCAATGTGAAACACGAACACACAACTTCGGGCTACAACGATAGACCTACGGAATGTAAACAAGCCGTCCGATTGCTGCAAAATGATTTTCCCAACATCGAAAGCCTACGAGATGTAACCTCTGCAATGTTAGAACAATCTGCTTCAAGATTATCTCCCACCTTGTTAAATCGTTGCAAATTCATCCTTGCAGAAAATGAAAGAGTACATCAATTTTGTGGACATTTGAAAGCAGGAAAAGTATTGCCTTTGGGAGAGTTGTTGCGTCAATCGCATCACGGATTGCAGCATTTGTACGAGGTAAGTTGTGCAGAATTGAACATGTTGGTGGATTTCACCCGTGACATTCCCGAAGTATTGGGCGCAAGAATGATGGGAGGCGGTTTTGGTGGCTGTACTTTGAATTTGATGGAAAAGAAAGAAAGTGAGCAGATTACTTCCGAAATCATGGAAGCTTATCGAATGAAAACAGGAATCAAAGCCGAGGCATATTTTGTAGGGATTGAAGATGGGGTACATTTAGTTTAATTCAATGACAATCCTCTTATTGACCACAAAAACAATCACATAAGCTTTCAAATCTTCCATATCCTTGATTTTTTCTGCCTTCAAATAGTCCTTCAATTGTTTGATTGCCTCCTTTTTAGTAGCCTCCAATTGCCCCGCTTGCGCTTGCTTCAAATACTTCAATTCAAAAATAAATTGGTAGGGTATGGACTTCCCAAAAGGCTGTCGGCGAGCCAACAAAAGGTCTATTCTCCCCTTTTCGGTTTTGCTCTTTTTCACCTCCAATTCGCTGAAAATGTGGTACAAACCTGCGGAATGAAACCACGATACAAAAATGGTTTTGATATGCCCTTCATTGAAGTAAGCTCGGTCGTGATGTGCCGAAAGTTGGGTCAAAACAGATTCGGTCAATTCCATTATCGGCTTGATATTATTGTATTTAGCCAACTCCATTACTTTGTCCCTAATGCGAAGGTCATAGACATCCAATTCGGTATCTTCCAAAGTGACTTGCGTAAAATACTGAAAGTACAAATGTTTGATAACATAGTTGGGAATCGTGAAAATCGTTCCTTCAAAATCTCCTCCTTTGATGGTCAAAAATCCCAAATAATACAAAAGGCTGATAAACTTATCCCTATCCCACGGCTGATTGAAGTTGTACTTTTGGGTCAAAGTTGCCTTCAATTCGTCCTTACTCAAGACCTCTCGCAAGACTTCAATATTTTCCCGTTCTTTATGAGCAATGCGAAACATCGAGCGAATTTTGCCATAATCCGAAGCAATATTGGTATCTAATAGTTGATCGGGATATTCCATGCGTTCCAAATAAGCATCTGCAAAGTACAGCACCATGGCAGAATTGTACATCCCCTCTTTAGCCTTTTTATTGAAGGTATAACCATCGTACCAACTCTTCAAATCCGCCGAAATTTCGCCCAATTCATCTTCCGAAATACCAATCCCCAACAGAATACCTTCCACTTCTTTTTGGGTAAAACCCATCATTTCTTCAAAGCCCAAACGCATACTGATATCGGAAGCATTGTTGAAGCCACTCGTCAAGCTGTCGAGTGTAATCGGTGTAACCCCAGTGACAAACATTCGGTCAATCCATCCTGCATCTGTTCCAATCTTTAGGCTTTCATAAAACTTTCGCACCCAGCCATTTTTACCCACAATCTCCTTAAATTCTTCAAAATGAAAAGCCATGATTTCGTTGGTGAAGTGATCGTATTCGTCTATCAATAAGTAGATTTTTTGAGTAACCTGTTCACTCAACATGACCTCATAAAGCTTGTTCATAATGGCTTGAGAAGTAGTCAAATCCTTAAAAAAATCATTTGTATCTACCTTGAAAATTTCCTTGTGTAACATCAATAGACCTCGAACTCCTTGCTTTATTCTGACAAAGAAATCCTGATACGCCTTTTCATTAGAATCCGTATCAATTGCCGAAAAATTGAGTCTTAGAATCAAATAACTGTTGGCGAGCGGAGTCGGGTTTTGACCAATGTATTGTTTGCCAAAAAGTAGGTCAAATTTTTTTTTGTATTCTAATCCGTAGTAATATTGAAGCACAGAAATAAAGAGACTTTTCCCAAATCGGCGAGGGCGCAGAAAAAACAGGTATTTCTTCCCCATCGCCTCCAATCTTTCCAAGTATTGAGTACGGTCCACATAATAATAACCTTGCGTAATCATTTGCTCAAAATCACTGACTCCAAAGGGAATTTTTATCATCGAGTTTTTGTTTTGGTTAGAAAGATAACAATTTTTGCGGTTTTTTTGTTATTTTAGGACTGGAATTTCCGTTCAAAGGTGCGTGATTTATTTGGTGAAAATAAAAAATATGAAGATAAACATTCCAAAAATCAAAAAATACCTACTCCCTTCAATAGCAGCAATTTTCGTATTGTTTCTTCTAATAGATGCGCTATTCCCTTTCTCTGCAAAAATCGAACATTCCCAAATCATCACCGACTCCAATGGCAGAATCTTACACGCCTTTCTGACCTCAGACGACAAATGGCGTATGAAAACCGAATTGGAGGAAATCACTCCCGAACTACAAACCGCCATCGTTTTTAAAGAAGACAAATGGTTTTACTACCACCTTGGAGTCAATCCTTTAGCCATCACACGCGCTGCCTTCAACAACATTTTCAAAGGTAAGCGCACCTCAGGCGCATCTACCATCACCATGCAAGTTGCTCGTTTATTGCAGCCCAAATCAAGGACGTACTTCAATAAAATCTTGGAAATGTGGCACGCCTTGCAATTGGAGTGGCATTTTTCCAAAAAAGAAATCCTGCAATTGTATCTCAATTTAGTGCCGTATGGCGGTAATATTGAAGGAGTTAAATCGGCTGCCGTATTGTATTTCGACAAAGCCCCCAACCATTTGAGTATTGCAGAAATCACCACCCTCGCCATCATTCCCAACCGCCCAACGTCCTTGCTTTTGGGCAAAAACAACGAAACGGTGAAAGCTGCCCGAAATGAATGGTTGCAGCGTTTTCAGACTTCAAAAGTGTTTGACCAACAAGCCATTGAAGATGCATTGACCGAACCCTTAAATGCCAAACGGTTGGAGTCGCCCAGAATCGCCCCACACTTTGCCTATCGAATGAAATACGAACATCCCAATGAGCCAATTATCAAAACAACCCTGCAATACAATCAGCAATTGAAGGTCGAGAAATTGGTCAGCGATTATGTTAAACGCATTTATTACCAGCGAATTACCAATGCCTCTGTTTTGGTGCTGAACAACCGTACCAATCAAGTGGAAGCCTATGTAGGTTCATCGGATTTCTTCAATGCCGAAGCAGCAGGACAAGTAGATGGTATTCGCTCAAATCGTTCACCAGGCAGCACTTTGAAGCCCTTTTTGTATGGATTGGCATTTGACAAAGGTTTGATTACGCCCAAATACAAAATCAGCGATGTGCCAACCAATTTCACAGGGTATTCGCCTGTCAATTATAGTGGAGAATACAATGGTTTGGTGACAGTTGAGTATGCGTTGGCAAATTCGCTCAATGTACCTGCGGTCAAAATTTTGGACGAAATGGGCGTGGATTATTTTCTGAACAAGCTATCGGATGCAGGTTTTCAGTACATCAAACGCAATCAAAAAAACTTGGGTCTGTCCGTTGCTTTGGGCGGTTGTGGAGTGCGTTTGGACGAATTAACCGCCTTGTATGCGGCTTTTGCGAACAAAGGGAAAATTCGAGAACCTCAATGGATTTTGGGCGATACGGCACAGGTCAGTGTGCCGATTTTGTCAGAATCGGCTGCGTTTGTTGTCACCGAAATCCTTACAGAATTGACCCGCCCCGACCTCCCCAAAAACATCGAAAGCAGTGTCAATCTTCCCAAAATTGCTTGGAAAACGGGTACTTCCTATGGACGAAAAGATGCTTGGAGTGTGGGCTACAATGGTGATTATACGATTGGCGTATGGTGTGGCAATTTTTCGGGAGAGGGTGTTCCTGACTTAACAGGCGCAACGGTTGCTACTCCCCTACTGTTCAATATCTTCAATTCGATTGATTACCAATCTCAAACCGCTTGGTTTCAATCACCCAAAGAATTGGATTTTCGTTGGGTATGTTCAGAAAGTGGATTGCCGCCCAACGAACATTGCAGCGAACAGTTGATGGATTATTACTTGCCTTTGGTATCCAACAATTTGAAGTGCAATCATTACCAAGAGGTTCGATTAAGTCCCGATGAAAGTTATGCTTACTGCACTTCTTGCACTCCAATGGTCGGCTTCAAAAAGAAAATTTTCCCCAACTATCCACCCGAAATAATTTCTTACTACGAAAAGGAAAACATTCCCTACGATAAAATTCCGCCTCACAATCCGAAATGTGAACGTGTTTTTTCGGATATAGCGGCTGCGCCGAGCATTACCTCTCCTGTCGATGGCTTGGAATACCTAATTGATCCACACGACAATACCCAGCTGATGCTGTCCTGCAATGCGCCTTCGAGTACCGAAAAAGTGTATTGGTACATCAATGACCGCTTTTTTCAATCGGCTACTTCAACGGAAAATCTATTTTTCGAGCCAAAAGAAGGCATGAACAAAATTACCTGCGTGGATGATAAGGGACGGAAGGAGTATATTTGGGTTGAGGTGAAGAGTTTGTAAAAAAACAAAAGCCGAATGTATTTGACATTCGGCTTTGGAGAGGCTTTAAATTTTTACTTAGTTTCAAGGTTTTTTCTATAAAGTTGTTGTTGTTTACTTTCAAATAGAGAACACCAAACTTTCAAAAAGGTAACACAATAGATCAATTTTGATAAGAGATTTTTTTGAAGGAAATGCAAGAGAATAAATTGATTTTCATCTAAAAAATAAAGCCGAATGATGAGATGTGTTAATAAAACAGGACACGAAACTATCTTAAATTTGTGTTCAGATGAAAGAATCAAAACAACCTGAAAAGCGTCGACGCTACGATGCAGAATTTAAGTCTAATGAAGTGGTTCAAAAAAACAGGACATATTCATTCTGCTAACGATTCAACCATTGTTTGAACCTTCCAGAACGGTCTACACTCACAATAGCATCTGTTGTACAGGGAGGGTTCAACTCTATTTTTACCCGACTTTTGGAGTAACTAACCATGTTTTTAATTGCATCGAAGTTGATTATAAATTTTCGATTGATGCGAAAAAACCGATCAGGCTGCAAGACTTTTTCAAGTTTAGACAGGGTGAAATCAACAATAAATTGCTTGCCATCTTTTGTAGTCAAATACAAATATTTTCCTTCACTCATAAAATAAGCGACATCTACTGTGAGGATGGATTTAATTTTGTCGCCAGTCGTTACAATAAATCGCTTTTGATAAGTAGTATTTTTTTTCTGAACAGCTTCTATTAATGATGTAAAATCAATATTGCTATCATTAGTTTGGATATCTTCAAATTTCTCAAGACTATCTTCCAGATCATCCTTATCAATTGGCTTAAGTAGGTAGGCAATGCTATTGAGTTTGAATGCTCTAATAGCATATTGATCGTAAGCGGTTGTGAAAATAATAGG
This sequence comes from Chitinophagales bacterium, assembly GCA_041392475.1. Lineage (NCBI taxonomy): Bacteria > Pseudomonadati > Bacteroidota > Chitinophagia > Chitinophagales > Chitinophagales bacterium. The sequence goes on from JAWKLZ010000002.1 coordinate 637,360, forward strand.
GGTTTTTACTTTTACTTCCTCGAATATACTGAAGCTGTTACCATCTGCCAAGTGAATATCCAGAAAAATAAGGTCAATATGTGATGCTTTTGGGCTTCTTAGCCATTCAATTGCGTTTTTGACAGTATCAATCGTATCCACTATTTCGATGGAAGAATTAATGTCGGATAACATCTCTTTTAATTCCTCTGCCGCAAGGTGTTCATCTTCAATAATTAAAACTCTCATATAAGTAATGTGGTATTTGAAATTATTTAAAAAATAAAGTATTAGGGTATTTTTTAGACTCTTTTCAGCTAAATTTATTCTTCATTTATGAGAGGAACTTTAGCGTAGTACCATGCGCCTTTTTGCCCAAATATTGGTTTCCTTTCGGTGATATAACTATATCTCGAAGTAAGGTTTTTCTGCCCGATTCCTGTAGATACTACGGTATCTTTTCTAATCTGAAAATTATTTTTTACAACGAGATAAGTGTCTTCAATATATAATTCTATAATTAAGGGACTTTCTTGTGATACGATATTATGTTTGATGGCATTTTCCACAAGCAATTGAAGCGTTGCAGGAGGGATAAAAGTATTTTTCATATCTCCTGATATGCCATTTTTAAAGACTAAATTTTCATTGAATCGTATTTTTTGCAGAAAAATATAATCACGAATAAACCGAAGTTCATCCTCCAATCGAATGGTTATTTCATCTGTATATTCGAGGGCATATCGGTACACTTTCGACAGTTTCACAATAAACTGTTTTGCCGTTTTGGGTTCTCTATCCACTAAAGCATAAAGCGCATTGAGAGAGTTGAATAGGAAGTGTGGGTTGACCTGACTTTTCAAGGTTTGGTATTGAGAAAATAAATTTTCCTTAGCCTGACGTTCTGCTTCCAATTGAAGTTCTTCTTTTTCCAAAGACAATGCTTTATTCTGCAATCGAAGTTCGTAGGCCTCCAGTGCTTTGTCCATTACCAGTTTCAACTCATCGTGTTTCCACGGCTTGGTAATGTAGTAATAAACCTGCCCTTTATTGATGGCATCAATGATAGACTGAACATCACTATAACCAGTCAGTACCATACGAATAGCATCGGGAAATTCGTACAATATTTTTTCAAACAATTGTACTCCAGTCATTTCGGGCATTCGCTGGTCACTGATAATTAAATCAATTTTGTGATTGCGTAGAATTTCAATGGCATCTTCTCCACTTTGGGCAGCAAAAATGGTGTAATGCTTTCGAAAGGTTGCCTTAAAAGACACCAAATTTTGTCTTTCGTCATCGACATACAAAATTTGATGGTTTTTTTTGATATTGCCTTCACTGCTATTTTCTGTCATATTTTACGTTGATGTGAGTTCCCAAAAAATTATTTGTTGCCGTGATCCATCATCAATCCCTCCATTAACCATTTGGCCAATGCCTGTCGGTTTACCTCCAAGACAATGCGGTTTTGGTCAGCCTTATTTCTGATATTACCCAGTTCAATATACACAGAAGGAGCTTCCGTTTCTCTCAGCATGTGTAAATCACGAGCTGATACTGTGCCATAATAACCTCTATTTTTTTGATGTGTATCGTATTTTTGTTTAATTGTATTCTGCAAAGTTATTGCCATAGATTCTCCAATCTTATCTTCCTCTGGATAGTAAAAGAACAAATCTGTTCGTTCTGTCTTGTTGCGAGAATCTACATGAATCATGATCAATCGTTGGTAAACAACCCCACGTTTTTTGTTTTTTTCGTAGAGTTCATTTACCGCACTTGAGCGTTGTGTCAAGCGTTCCTTTTGGTTAAGAGGCATCTCTAAGTTCCCCCAACAATACTCATCCGTATCACACCCCAAGTATTTATTAGAACGAATACCATCATCAGGATCTCGGGTAATGATATATACCGTAGCACCATGCGAAATCAGTTGTCTTGCCAACCGCAATGCCACATCATATGCATATTCATCTTCGCACAATTTGTATTGCCCCTGCCAGCCAATGGCACCAGGGTCAGGTCCTCCATGTCCGCTCACAATATAATAAATAGCTCCCTTAAGTTTTGTACTTTCTAAGGGAATGTATTCATAATCTTTTCCAAAAATGGGAAAAATTCGATTTCCCTCAGCAGTCTGTGGTGTCACTCGGTCAATCACCGATGGTTCTATTTCCTCAGCAGGAGCATCGCAGTTCAATTCGTGAACAGGAACCCACAATATTTTGCTGCCTATATAATCTGTTAGCCTCAGTTTTTGCTTCAACATCTCATCATTGTAGTTTTGTACCCTTACCGCTTTTTCCCAATCGTCAATGCCAATCGTTGTGCGAATACTTTTGCCATTGTATTTGAAAACCCGAATAGGCAATAAGTAAACCTGATTGGCGTATAAAAATCGTCCATTGGGTAATTCGTTAATTTTGTAAAAACTTGTTAGATTGCAGGCATATTTGTCTAATTGATACAGTGACATCAAGGAGGCTGCATCATCACCTGGACGAGCTACTACTTGTAAATACTCAATGCCTTGTTGGGCCTGAAGTCTCCAACTGCATAAAATGATGAAAAAAAAACCAATTATCAATCGCATTATTTTACTGTTTACTTTTTTATGGCATCCAAATTTACAATATTATTTTAAAAGCAGTTTGCCATCAAACAAATATCTACTTTGACATGAACAACTGGTGGAAAGATTATTTCTTAGATGCTTGGCCCAAAATACAGCATTTCATAAAAGGGGAGGAAAATACCTATTTGGAAACCAATTATATAGAGGGTATTTTGGAAGAAAAAAAATATAAGCACATATTGGATGTTCCCTGCGGAACAGGTCGAATTGCTTTAGAGCTTGCAGAGCGAGGCTATACAACCTGTGGCTTAGACTTCAACAAAAAAAACATTGAAGAAGCTCAGAAAAGCAGTGTACAAAAAGAATTGCCGCAACAAACCGAATGGATTTGTGGCGATATGCGTGAGATTCCCTTCAAAAACACTTTCGATGCAGCCGTGTGCATTTTTGGAAGTTTTGGTTATTTTGATGATATCGACAATCGAAAATTTCTGCAATCAGTCTATGATTCTTTGAAGCCAGGCGGCAGTTTCTTGCTCGAAACCCACACCTTAGAAACCATGTTGCCGATTTTCACCCATCAAGATTTTTGGCGTTTTGAAGACTGTTGGGTACTCGACGAGCGAAACTTCAACATCCCTGAGTCTCGAATCGAAAGCACTTGGACAACTATTCAAGATGGTGGACAACAATTGCAGCACAAAAGCAGTGTGAGGATTTACAGTTACCGAGAACTGACCACCCTTCTAAAATCGGTTGGCTTCAAACATTTCAGCGCAGAAGGGTCATTTGAAGCAGAGGAGTTTGAATTGGGAGCAGAACGGTTGTTGTTGTTGGCGGAGAAATAGACACACTTCGTAAAATAAAATACTAAATTTGCGATTCATTTACTCCATACATTTATATGAATCATCGATTTCGAACTCTTATCTTTTGCATCCTTTTCTTACTGTTCTTCAATGCTTACAGTCAAAATCTGGTCATCAATCCCAGTTTTGAAAACATCGTCAGTTGCCCCGATGCTTTCATGCAAATCGAAAACTCACTTTCTTGGACCAGTCCAACCGCTGCAAAAGCCGATTATTTTCATGCCTGCGATTTGTCGAATACAGTAGGAATTCCAGCCAATAGCGTTGGTTTTCAGTCGGCACGAACAGGTTCGGCTTATGCAGGTGTGCAAGTCTATTCGACGACTGCAAACACAGACTACCGAGAATACCTCCAATCGCCATTGATTGAGCCATTGATTGCAGATTCTGTGTATCAAGTGAGTATGTATGTCAGCCCTGCCGATAATTTGGACGACTGTTTTACGGATGCCATTGGGTTTTATTTTTCGGATATGGAACTAAATGAACCCCAACAAACGGTATTGAATATAACGGCGGATGTTCAAAATATAAGTGATAATTTTTTGACAGACAAAGGAAATTGGTTGTTGGTGACTGGTGTTTTTACTGCAACGGGCGGAGAGAATTATTTGATTATCGGCAATTTTCTGAACGATGCCCAAACAACCGAAGCAACACCTTGCGACAACGATGCAGCGGCTTATTACTATGTGGATGATGTTTCGGTGGAATTGATACCCGAACTAAGCATTGTTGGACAAAATATTATTTGTGCGGGTGAAACGACTGTTTTGCAGGCGGTCAATGGACAGAGTTATGAATGGACAATCATTACTGATCCCGATACGGTTTTTTCGACGGAAGAATTTGTGAGTGTGAGTCCTAATCAAACAACAACTTACCGAGTTTCAGATGGTGTGAATACTGCTACTTTCACCCTGACAGTGCAGCAAGCACCCGAAATCAACTTGACAGATGATGTCTCATTTTGTGAAGGAGAAACCATTGTATTGGATGCCAACCCACTCAATAGCAGCGAAACATCTACCTTCAATTGGATAGACGGCTCTACAATACCTACTTTTGAAGCCGAAACTACGGGTATTTATTGGGTAGATGTGACCACCAATGGTTGTACTATTAGGGATAGTATTGAGTTATTTTTTGGAAATGATTTTGAAGTGAATTTAGGTGAAAATCAGGTTTTTTGTGAAGGAACCAGTAGCACCTTGTCGCCCTTTGAAGGAGATATTTTGATTCCAAATTTGACTTATCTTTGGCAAGACGGCAGCACAAATCCACAATTTACTGCCACTTCAACAGGTACTTACAGTGTAACGGTTTCCAATGAATGTTTCGCTCATTCGGATGTCATTGAAGTAACAACCCTTTTATGTGGTTGTATTGTGTCTTTTCCAAGCGCATTTTCACCCAATGAAGATGGCATAAATGACACTTTTCGACCTGCAAGCAACTGCAATCTAACCAACTACGAATTATCTATTTATACCCGCTACGGAAATAAAATATTTACGAGCACCGACCAAACTGAGGGTTGGGATGGGTTGATAGATTTTGAAGTAGCAGATATGAAGGTCTATGTTTGGGTAGCAACTTACCAAACACCAGATGGGATGAATGAAACATCCCAAACAGTTGTTCAAAAAGGCAATGTATTTTTGTTGCGGTAATCTATTTAATCACCTTCTGATGGTCAGAGTGAACAAATAAAATACTTCCCAACTCTCCATATCCTTCAAACATATCCTCGCCCTCTCTTTCGAGTGTATCGTCGTGAAAACCAATAATTGTCAATGCAGCATCAGCAGAATACTCATTGATAATTTCTTTTATTTCTTTGTTTTCTTTTTTGGCTATAATTTCTATATTGGAAGCAGCAATAGGCAATCTTCCTTCTGCAATGACCCTTTCTAGATTGGCTTGTTCGGCTTCAATCTGTTCGGGTGGATAGACTGCAAAAATCTTGATAACTGCTCGTTTCCAATCGGGGTGATTGGAGATGATGTACCCTAAGAGAATCATCAAGTTACTATTTTCGTAGTCATTGGGTTTGATCCAAATGTGAATTGAAGTGCGGTGTCCAAAACCACGCTCTGAACTTCCCAATACACAGATGTCAAAATCTCCAGACTTGACCAATTTGTAGTTGCTCAAAATACCCTTTAAGTTCTCAGGATGTCGTTTGGCAAACTCAAACATAATCATGTTGTTGTCTTTGCCCGAAATGCCTGGTAACTGAATCACCTGTGCAATGGCAGAAGTGTAAGAAGGACTAATGAGTGTTTCGATATAGACATTGCTTCTGTTGGCAATGGCCAATAACCGCTGCATATTTTTTTGGGCTTGCCCCACCGTTGCTTCCTGATAAAAACCATCAATGAGGTGGATATAAGTTCCAAAACCATATCGGTGCGACATCCATCGAAGCATGTCAAATGCGTGGAAACGATTAAAGGAATCACTTGACACACAGACTACAGAAGGCCGCCATTCCACCTCACCTTTTTCGGCTTTCTGCAAAAATACCTGTATCTGTCGACTCACCTGAAAAACAACCCCTTGAAAAATAGCCGCCATTCCTCGCTGTTTCTGTCCTTGTTCGGAAGTAGAAATAAACAAATATAAACCCACCATAAAGGCTACTGATAGAAATGCGTAAGATGGATTCATCTTAAACATCAACCATACACACATAAAAAAGCCCAGTAAAGAAATGTACCAACGAGACCTAAAAGTAGGACGATAAGAAGGGTCGGCTGCAAAATGCTGAAGGAAGGAAATGAGACACAGTGAACCATAAGTCACCATAAAAAACATCGAAATGATTTCTGCCACAAAGTTCACATCACCAATAATAATAATCCCAAACGATATGATAATCGTAATGATGGCAGCATTGAAAGGTTCGTTGTTATTGCCCTTACCTTTTCCAATAAAAAAATTGAACTTCCTGAAAGGAGTCACCTTGTCTCCACCAATTGCCTGCAAAGTTCGAGGAGCAACCATAATAGAACCCAATGCAGATGATACGGTGGCACAAGCCAATCCAATTGGAACAATGGGATACCATAGCGCAATTTCCCCCATAATAAGTTGGTTATTAACCAAATCGGTTGCACTTGCAGAAACAGCAAGTTTGTAGGCAATAAATATATAAATCACCATTCCCGAAATCGTTGCAGTCAAAGTACCATAAGGAATAGATTTACTGGGATCTTTGAGGTCACCAGACAAACCTACGCCTGCGGTCATACCCGTAAAAGCGGGAAACACAATGGCAAAAACAGTAAAAAAATTGACATCTCCATCTATGCTTTTCATTAAAATATTGCCGTCATAGGTCGCTGCAAAACCTGTATCGCCTATGAAAAACATAATTAAAGAAATAAACAACACAAAAACAACTACATACAAGGCTTTTACCCCCAAATCTGCCCCTTTGGTGAGGATGAGTATAGAGAGTAAAGTCATTGCAGGAATACTGATAACTTGTCGTTTGAGTAAACCAGTGCTATCCAACAAAAAAGGATAGTCTTGTAGCCAAACATATCTTTGATCTAACCACTGCAATACAGGCTCAAAAGCCTCAGCAAAGGCAATAACATAAAACGCCACACTAATGGCTTGTGACAGAAATAAGGCAATTCCAATAGCCGCCCCAATATTAAGTCCAAATGATCGTGATATGATGTAATATTCTCCCCCTCCTTCCACCTTTTGATTGGTGGCTATTTCGGCAATTGCCATAGCAGTGGGAATCGTTACTAAATGCCCTACAATCACAATCAAGACCGTACCCCAGAAACCTACAGCCCCAACAGCATAGCCAAATCGAAGGAAAAGAATCGCTCCGAGGATGGTGGATATAGCTGTAAAAAAAACGGGGGCAGTACCAAAACCAACTTTTTTCTGCATGGTATTATTTTTCTTTTAGGACTTTTTTAGGTAAAACTTTGTTATTGGGTTTCCAATTAAATTCTGAATAGGTGATTCCTTCTTGGTAACAATTCAAGGCATTTTTGATGTAATCCGTCATTGCTTTAGGAATGCTCTTCAATGAAACCCACTCAAAGTCTTTGTGTAATTTGGGTTCTAAATTCTTGATTTTTCCTTCCCATTCATCAGTCTCAAAAAACAGGGTGATGACGGGCTGTCCAGCTTTGAGGCGGTGTGCTACGTGTACGAGCTTGAGTTTGTCTGCATATACTTTTATATCTGCTTCTTCTTTGGTTTCTCTTACCAAAGCTTTTGTAGCTGACTCTGTATTCTTTACCCGCCCGCCAATTAAGCTGAATCCACCACCTTCTATTTTGGATTTTTCGAGAATCAATATTTTGGAGTTTTTCCGCAATATCAATCGGACTTTAATAATTTGCTCAATAGTTGTTCTCACAGTTTACGTATTAATTTTTATAAGGAGAGGCAATTTAGAATATATTTGTGACTGCTCCCGCCACTAACCTAACGGTATAGTGGGGGCATCATAGGCATATAGCCCTAAACTCTCCAGTCCGAGAGTCAATATGTTTATGGCTGCATTGTGGTCACGGTTTGCCGTAAAACCACACTCATTGCAGCTATGTGTTCTAACTGATAAGGCTTTCTTTACTGTTGCGCCACAACCACTACACTTCTGACTTGTGTACTGTGGCGCAATAGCTACGACTACCTTTCCAAGTTCCTTAGCCTTATTTTCCAAGATTACACGAAAGGAGTACCAACCTGCATTTGCAATAGATTTACTAAGTCCCGATTTCGCTTTTTTGCCGTTGCGAGTAAAATTACCTTCTTCGTCTTGCTTAGGCTTGGCTTTGCGAATCATGTTTTTGATAGCCAAATCTTCAATAGCTATCAAATCATAGTGTTTTAACAACCAATTCGCTACTTGATGATGAAACTCTTGCCGTTTTATTTTGACAAAGCCTATTTTTGGAACAGGGATATGGTTATTCGCTTTTTCTTTACCGATTTTGCGATTCATGGTAGAAAAGTAACTTGGCATATTTCTGCCGTAATCGGTATAGTTCAAGCTATTCCACTGTCCTTTTTTCTTGTATGTAGGAAATCCTGTATCGGTGTTTCCCTCTTTCTTGGATTTAAAAAATGTAATGAGTGCTTTGTGTAGTCTTCTATTGGCGTCTTGCAGCACCATGGAATAAACATTCTTAAACCACGGCTTTTCTTCCTTTAGTTTAGGCAGTAGGTTCTGTTGTTCAATCATCGAAGGAAAGGTTTTACTATCCTTGTACTGCTTCATGATTCCGCCTAAATGCCAATTCCAAACATACCGACTCATATTCATGTGGTTAGTCATCCTACTTTCTTGTTTTTGGGTAGGATAAATTCGGTATTTGTATGTTTTGGTGATTAGCATAAGATGGTGTAAATTTACATAAAATAGATGTTATTAAAAAATACATCCAATCACAAGGTCAATCAATAATGACGTAGCTAAATTCCTCCCTCCACTAACCTTCGGTATAGTGGGGGAATCCTTTAGCTGTTTTTTTGAAAAATGCTCAAAATGTACGTTGAGTTTGATTTTCAATTCAATAATTTTAATGCTTTTCTGAGGTGTGACTTTGATAATGAGTACTCGTCTAAACGATGTTTGATAGTTGATGAAATATTTGTATCTTGGCTATCGAACACCAAACATGGATTGTTTAAACTTTTCATTATACTGCATCGTTCTGAATATTCATACTCAATCATAACTTTTTTTTTTAAAAACCCAAAAAAAATAACAATACTATGGGATTGATTTCATTTGTAAAAAATGCTGGTGCCAAATTATTCGGTCGTAAAAAAGCGGAAGAAGCACCCAAAGAAACAACAACTCAAAAAACTGCTGAAGAACTACAAGCTGAACACAATGCTCAGAAAGCAGTTGAACTCGAAAACTTGGTGAGAGGTTTAGGTCTTGAAGTAAGTGATTTGTACATTGAAGTAAACGATGATGTAGCAACTGTTCACGGCAGCACAACTACTCAAGCTGAGAAAGAAAAAGTAGTTTTGGCTGTTGGTAATGTAGAGGGAATAGCAAGTGTTGATGACAACCTTACCGTTGAAAAAGGCGAAGAAGCTGAAACAACTTCTCACGAGATTCCTGCAAACTACCACACAGTAGTAAAAGGTGATACCCTTAGCAAAATCGCAAAACACTACTACGGCAATGCTATGAAATATCCTGCTATTTTTGAAGCAAACAAGCCAATGTTGAAAGATCCTAACTTGATTTATCCTGGTCAAGTGCTTCGTATTCCTACTTTGGATGCATAAGGTTTCATTGATTGGAAATCAGTAAAGGGTGCTTGGTTTTAATTCAAACCCACACCACAGCTTTTTCCATTCCAATAATAAAAGCAATAACAACAAAACCCCCAATGTCTATTCGATGGCATTGGGGGTTTGCTTTTTATGTACACCTCAAAACTTCAATGATTTAAAAATACTACACAAAGCAGCATTTTTTGAAGTATAGCGGTCTATCTAAAAAACGGTAAACCAATCAAAAATGAAATACCTACTACTCTTATTCGCTGCGTTGCTTCCTTCAATGTTTGCACTTGCCCAAATCGAATACATCAATGCTCCACCCATTGATGCCGAAATATTTGTCCAACGACTGACAGGGAATGGAGTGCAAGTCTTCAATGCCGAATTGATGTGCCCAGATAAAGCATCAGGCTTTTTTAAGAATGGTGACAGCACAAATTTAGGAATGAAAAGTGGCATTGTATTGACCACAGGAAGTACAGAGATCGCTTTTGATCCCAATACGGTTGGAAATGCAGGTGTGAATAATGGAGGACCAGGATATGCTCCACTTGAAGACTGGCCAAATGGTTACAATGGCACTTTCAATGCCTGTGTTTTGGAGTTTGACTTTGTTCCTTATGATGATTCAATCAACTTGAATTACATTTTTGGCTCAGAAGAATATCCCGAATATGTGGGTAGTTCATTCAACGATATATTTGGAATACTCATTCAGGGTTTGCCCGAATATCCAGAAAATATGTCTATAATCCAAAAAAATATCGCCATTATTCCCACTTCTCCTGGCATAAATGTGGCCATCAATTTTTTGAATTTTGCAAGCTATAGCCAATTTTATCAGGAAAACACAGACGACCCATACATTCAATACGATGGACAAACCGTTCGCCTGCCTGCAAAAGCAAAGGTCACTCCCTGCAATACCTACCACCTAAGTATTGCCATAGCGGATGTAAGCGATGGGATTTACGATTCAGGTTTGTTCCTTGAAGAAGGTAGTTTTAGCAGCAAAATTCCCCAAGTTGTATCCGCATCAAGTAATTTCGATGAAAATATCCATACCATTTTTGAAGGAGGCTCGGAAGGTATTTTCACCTTTGCGGTTGATAACTTGCATCCTGCAGGAGAGTTATTTCCAATCGTTACAACACCTCTTGGAAACAAAACGTTTGATTTGGTTTTGGGCGGAACAGCAACAATCTTTGAAGATTATACCTTGGATACAGAGAATCTTATTTTTTATCCAAAGGAAGAAGACCATACTATTCTTTTTCCAGAGCAAGCTACTCAACAATTGAAAGTAACACCGATTGCAGACAACATCGAGGAAGAAGCAGAATACCTCACGATTGGCTTTTACTCCAATTGCAGCCAACAGTATCTTTCCATTGATACGCTTTGGATTGAAGACCCTTTGCAAACGGGTATTGAAGAAGGAGGAACGATTTGTATAGGAGAGAGTTTCCAGCTTTCTGTTTTTGGAGGAGACGAAAACATGACCTATCAGTGGACTCCTTCCGAAACGTTGGACAATCCTACCATTGCCAATCCGATTGCAAGCCCTACCGAAACAACCACTTATATAGTGACAGTCACAGGGGAAAATGGCTACGAAGCCCAACATGGTGTTACCATATACGTATCGGAAGAAGCGCTGGCAAACCTAACGGCTTCATCCAATTCAGTATGCCCTTTTAATGCTGCCGTTTTATCCGTACCTCCCTATCAACCCAATTATACCTACACTTTTTACAACGAGAATGGAGACATTATTGCAGAAACTAATTTTTTACAAATACTGGTCTATCCCGAAATAACAACAACCTATACTGTGGTTGTAACCAACAGCGAAGGTTGCACCGCAACAGACGAAATCACCATTGAAGTAGAAGACCTTCAACTCGAATTAGCCGAAAATTTCATCGTTTGTGAAAACGAAGTCCTCTCGCTTCAAACCCTTCCCGACCTACCCAATGTTTCGTATGAATGGACTCCGAGCATTGGACTAAGTGATTCTCATACTGCAAACCCTACCATTACCACCACAGAAACAAGAACTTACACACTTACCACCATTTCAACTTTGGGCTGTATGGACACCATCCAAACGACCATTGAAGTAGCCGAAGACTGCGTTTACCCAGGCGATGCCGACGACAATGGCAAGGTCAATATGTTCGATTTGTTTGCGATTGGACAACATTTTGGCAAAAGTGGATTTGCTCGAAATACTATCAGCAACAAGTGGCAGGGCTTTGGCGTGTATGATTGGAGTGAAACACAGGCGAATGGCAAGAATATCAAATACATAGACTGCAATGGCGATGGTGAGATTGGCTTCAAAGATACGGTGGCCTTGGTGTATAATTTTGACCTACACCAAAAAAGTGGCGGTTTTACCAAAGGCGTTTTGGGCGACCCCGAACTGCAATTCATCCCCAATTTTGAAGTGATTGGCGCAGGTAAAACTTTAGAATTGGAGGTGTGGATAGGCAGCGACGAAAATCCTGTGAGTGATTTGTATGCCATTGCTTTTGAGACGTTTTTTGATACCCATCTGATAGATGGAAACGCTATATCAATGGATTACAAGGGTAGCGGTTTGGGAACAGTTGGTGTGGATTTGTTGACAACAAGTTGGGTCAATGAAGTCAGTGGCCGTATCAATGTGTCCATGTCTAAAATAGGTGGTCAAGGAATAACAGGCAAAATATATCTTCTGACCATCCGCATGAAAACCCAAGATATTATCGGCTCTGAAAATTTCTCCTTCAATATCACCGATTTTGGAGCGACTCATTCCGATGAAGAAGAAATATTGGTGAATGTGGACAACACGCCTACGATTGAGGTGAATCCCGAAATCGTTGGCATTGAAGCCCTCTCTGCTGCTCTGCCTTACCAATTGTACCCTTCTTTCACCCAAGATGGTTTCTATTTGAACTACACACTTCAAAAAAATCCGTCCATTCAAGTCACCCTATTTGATTTATCAGGCCAGCAACTGGGGATTGTATGGCAGCGAAAGGAATCGAGTTTGGGCAGTTTTCAGCAATATATTGACCTGAAGGAAAGGAACTTAGCTGCGGGAGTGTATCTTATTGAAGTGCAGATAGAAGGAAGGACATATCGGGAGAAAATCGTGTTTTATTGATTTCAGAAAATGCTCATTTTGCTAAACAAAGAACCACCAAAGTATGAAAAAAATACTACTTATATTGACCGTTTTGTTTCCTTCAATGTTTGTCCTTGCTCAAATCGAACATACAAATGCGCCGCCTTTGGATGCCGAAACATTTGCACAGCGATTGATGGGCAATGGCATAGACATTTTCAATGCCCAGATGATGTGTCCAGACAGTGCCTCGGGCTTTTTTTGGAACGGCAGCACAACCAATTTGGGCATGGAAAGCGGAATCATTCTGACCACAGGAAAGGCAGAAATAGCTTTTCATGCGAATACGGTTGGCAGTGCAGGCATAGACAACGGTGGACCTGGATATGCTCCACTTGAAGAATTTCCAAATGCTTACAATGGCACTTTCAATGCCTGTGTTTTGGAGTTCGATTTTATACCTTATGGCAATGAAATCACGTTGAATTATATTTTTGGCTCAGAAGAATACCCCGAATATGTGGGGAGTTCATTCAACGATATATTTGCGATTTTGATGGAAGGTTTGCCTGAATATCCTGCAAATATGTCCACAATAGAAAAAAATATTGCATATATTCCAACATATCCTCTTACTCAATACATAATATGTGGCATTAATTTTTTAAACTTTGGTAGTTTTTCAAATCTTTACCAACCCAATATAATTGACCCCTATCTTCAATACGATGGACAAACCGTTCGCCTGCCTGCTCATGCAGAGGTAACTCCCTGCAATACGTACCACATCACCTTTGCCATCTCAGATGTGAGTGATGGCATTTACGATTCGGGTTTGTTCCTTGAAGAAAACAGTTTGGAGAGTAATATCCCTCAACTTCAATCCGTTGCAACGGACATAGATGAACACAATCGGCATCTTGTAGAAAATTGCAGTGAAGGAATCGCAACCGTTTCACTCAGTTTTGCACCCTTAAATGAATACCGTTTGCCCATTACAAAAAACATTGAAGAAAACCTTGATTTTCAACTGGTATTAGGAGGAACAGCTACACTGATGGAGGATTTTTTGCTATTGGAGGAAGAGCTTATTTTTTCTGGAAGGGAAGATGATAGCCCTCTTTTTCCCGAAAAACCTGTTCAAGAATTGCGAATCATCCCTATTGCCGACAACATTGAAGAAGAAACCGAATACATCACCATAGGCATTTATTTGCCTTGTAGCGAAACCTATTCTTCAATGGATACGCTTTGGTTGGAAGATGAATTGAAGGCCTCGATCATTGAAAACATTGACATTTGTGAAGCCAATGAAGTTCCATTGTGGGCTTCGGGAGGCAACGAATACCATTGGTTTCCTGCTGATTACCTCGATTGTACGGACTGCCCCAACCCCACTGCAACAATTACGCATGACATGACTTATTTCGTAAACATCGAAAAGTCAGGCTGCATGGAACAGAAATCGGTCAGCATTTTCATAGACGAAAATCTTAATTCCGCCTTTTTGGAAGAAGAAACAACGACTTGTTTCGACCAAAATATCACCTTGAAGGCTTCGGGAGGATTGTCTTATGAATGGCAAGGAATAGGAGGTGCTTCAACAAGTAATTTGAGCTGTACCGATTGTGCTACCCCTATTTTCAGTCCACCTACTTCAATAGGTGATTATGTGTATTCGGTGCGAATCAGTAGTGGCGGCGAAGACTGCGAAAAAACATTGACCACTACCATTCACGTTGAGCATACAGAATTAAATGTAAGTGCAAATCCAAGTAGTATCTGCAAAGGTCAAACAGCCGTATTGACTGCAAGTGGAAATGCAGAAAGTTATGTGTGGCAAAACAGTTTGGGGGAAATCATTGCCAATACATCCAGTATTGAAGTGAACCCCGAATCTGACGAGACTTATACCGTCAGTACGCAAGGGGTGTTTTGCGCTCTTACTGAAACGATACAATTGGAAGTGTGTCAATTAGATGCCATAATTGAAGCCTCTGATGAATTTATTTGCAAGGGTGACAGCGTTACAATCACTGCAATGGGTGACGGCAACCATACTTGGCTGGATAGTGACAATAATTTTCTTGGCACAGGCAATGAACTGATTGTCAGTCCCATTGTCAATACGGTCTATCAATTGGTGGCAATGCAAAATGAATTTGCAGATACGTCCAGTATTCTCATTGCTGTTGAACCAACGATGGGAATACAGGTATTTCCCGAACATCCAGTGATTTGCGAAACCCAAGAAAGTGTTCTCTTAGAAATTGTAAACCCCATTGAAGGAGTGGTTTACGAATGGGAGGAAAGTGAGGATTTGGAGATTTTGGGTACAACGGGAATCTTTGCCCTTGCTTATCCAAGTTCTGATAAAACCTATAAGGTTCACGCTATATCACCCGCAGGATGTTTGCTGTCTCAAGAAGTGATGGTAAGCGTTGGAGGGCAAGAACTGCAAATCACCGTAGATGCGCCATCAGTAGTTTGTATAGACTTGGAAAATCCTTTTCCTTTTATGATTCATGCTTATGGCGCAGAAAAATATACATGGACTCCAATTGGGGGAGGAATTATCGCTAACAGTGGATCGAGTCAAGCTATTTTTATACCCAATCCTGCCAATAACGAAATTATCTATACTGTCACTGGAACAAGTACGGATGGTATGTGTATAGGTTCAGCGGAGTTTCAAATTAAAGTAGTCGATGCACCAAAAGTATCGGTCGAAGTGTCGGGAGTTTGCGAAGGAGAAACAATAGTCTTGGAAGCCATCATTGAAGGAGGTGGTGAAAATTTTGAATATGAATGGTCTCCTGTTACTGGTTTGAGCAATCCAAATAGCCGTACCACAAGTGTAATGATTGACCAACCAATGACTTATACTTTAGCAGTTCGAAACACAGATTTGGGATGTGAAACGATAGAAACTGTAGAGGTGGCTTTTGGAAAAGTCGTTGCGCTTTCTCCAACATTTCAGCAAATTTGTGAGGCAGGTGAAATGGTGTCTTTTTCTGTTGATGGTGGTATAGATGCAACTTACCAATGGACAGACCCAAATGGAAACATGCTTCCAAATACAACGGGTGATTTAGAAACAATGGATTCCGTATCAGGCATTTATACGGTGAATGTAACTACTTTGCAGGGATGTGAAGAAGTGATTAATTTTGAGGTGATGCTTAGAGAATTACCTGATGTTTCTGCTTCTACCGATTTTGTAGCAGTCTGCAAAGGCGATACTGTGCGCTTAGAACTCAGTGGAGCATTGACCTACGAGTTGACCGAAAACAATGGACTGCCCTTTGAAGCCATTTATCTGTCTGATAATGAGGTGGAAATAGTGACAGAAAGTGATTTGGAATTGAGCATTGTGGGAACAGATGAATTTGGTTGTAGTGGCGTTTTTGTTACAAATATTGAGTTACTGAATGAACCAACAAGTGTGAAAGATGGAGGTTTTATCTGTTTTGGTGACAGTATAGAACTTTCAGCAGAAGGAGGAGAAGGTGCAACGTATATGTGGACTCCTACGACTTCTTTAAACAATCCAAACATAGCCAATCCTATTGCAAATCCTAATGAATCAATTGTTTACATGGTTTCTATCATAGACAAAAATGGCTGTACATCTGAACACACTGCCACTGTGATTGTCTCGGAGGAAGTAGTAGCAGATTTAACCGCAAATCCTAATGTGATTTGTACAGAAGGGGCGAATAAGCCAGTTGTAATGAAGGTAGCCTTCCATACGAACTACTCCTACACTTTCTACAACGAGAATGGCGATACAATTGCACAAAACCACACTGGTCAAACTATTGTAATTCCTTCATCCACAACAACTTACAGCGTAATAGTGACAAACAATAGCGGTTGCACCGCAACAGACGAAATCACCATTGAAGTAGAAGACCTTCAACTCGAATTAGCCGAAAATTTCATCGTTTGTGAAAACGAAGTCCTCTCGCTTCAAACCCTTCCCGACCTACCCAATGTTTCGTATGAATGGACTCCGAGCATTGGACTGAATGATTCTCATACTGCAAACCCTACCATTACCACCACAGAAACAAGAACTTACACCCTTACCACCATTTCAACTTTGGGCTGTATGGACACCATCCAAACGACCATTGAAGTAGCCGAAGACTGCGTTTACCCAGGCGATGCCGACGACAATGGCAAGGTGAATATGTTTGATTTGTTTGCGATTGGACAACATTTTGGCAAAAGTGGATTTGCCCGAAACAGCATCAGCAACAAGTGGCAGGGCTTTGGCGTGTATGATTGGAATGGAATACAAACAAATGGCAAGAATATCAAATACATAGACTGCAATGGCGATGGTGAAATTGGCTTCAAAGATACGGTGGCCTTGGTGTATAATTTTGACCTGCACCAAAAAAGCGGTGGTTTTACCAAAGGCGTTTTGGGCGACCCCGAACTGCAATTCATCCCCAATTTTGAGGTGATTGGCGTGGGTGAAACTTTGGAATTGGAGGTGTGGATAGGGAGCAACGAAAATCCTGTAAATGATTTGTATGCCATTGCTTTTGAAACTTTCTTCAATACAAACCTGATAGATGCAGGTTCTATTTCAATGGATTACACAGCAAGTGATATGGGAACAGTTGGCGTGGATTTGTTGGCAGTAGATTTGGTGAATGAATCAACAGGACGTATCAATGTTTCGATGGCAAAAATTGACCCTCCTGGCTTATCGGGTCGTTTGTATCTCTTGACCATCCGCATGAAAACCCAAGATATTATCAACTCCGAAAATTTCTCCTTCAATATCACTGATTTTGGAGCGACCAATTCGAATTCAAATGAACTTTTGGTGAATGTGGACAACACGCCTACGATTGAGGTGAATCCCGAAATCGTTGGTATTGAAGCCCTCTCTACTTCAATTCCTTACCAATTGTACCCTTCTTTCACCCAAGATGGTTTCTATTTGAACTACACACTTCAAAAAAAACCATCTGTTCAAGTCACCTTATTTGACTTCTCTGGGCGACAATTGGGGATATTGTGTCGACAAACTGAATCGAGTTTGGGCAGTTTTCAGCAATATATTGACTTGAAGGAAAGGAACTTAGCTGCAGGAGTGTATCTTATTGAAGTGAAAGTGGAAGGAAGGACGTATCGGGAGAAAATCGTGCTTTATTAAGGGTATTTAACTACCCCGCCCAATTCTCTCGATCTAAAGTCCGAAACTGAATTGCCTCTGCAATATGCTCAAAAGTGATGTTCTCCTCCCCTGCCAAATCTGCAATCGTGCGGGATACCTTCAAAATACGGTCGTAAGCACGAGCAGACAAACCCAGTTTTTCCATTGCAGCCTTGATAAGATTTTGGCTAAGGTTGTCAATTTTGCAGACCTTTCGCACCATGTTAGCAGGCATTTGAGCATTTGCATGAATACCTTTGAGGGATTCAAAACGTGCGCCTTGCAGTTCTCTCGCTTTCACCACCCGTTCTCGAATGACCTCACTTTTTTCGCCCTCCTTTTCACTCGACAGTTCTTCAAACGACACAGGCGTAACTTCCACATGCAGGTCAATTCGGTCTAAAAGTGGCCCCGAAATTTTGCTCAAGTATTTTTGGACAATGCCGGGAGCGCAAACACAATCTTTCTCAGGATGGTTGTAGTAGCCACAGGGACAGGGATTCATCGAAGCAATCAACATGAAATTGGCGGGGTAATCCACCGACATCCTTGCCCTCGAAATCGTCACCTTTCTATCCTCCATCGGCTGCCGCAATACCTCCAGTACTGCTCGATTGAATTCAGGTAGTTCATCCAAAAACAAAACCCCATTGTGCGCCAACGAAATTTCACCAGGCTGAGGATTACCTCCCCCACCCACCAAAGCAGCATAGCTAATCGTATGGTGAGGAGAGCGAAACGGGCGAGCCGCAATCAGTGACGTATTGGAAGGCAGTTTACCTGCCACAGAATGTATCTTGGTGGTTTCAAGAGCTTCATGCAACGACAAGGGAGGAAGAATACCAGGCAGCCGCTTTGCCAACATGGTTTTTCCTGCCCCAGGAGGTCCTATCAAAATGACATTGTGACCACCAACGGCTGCAATTTCCAAGGCACGCTTGATGTTTTTTTGTCCTTTTACATCCGAAAAATTGAAAAGGGTATCATCCGAATTGTTTTTAAATTCATCTCTCGTATCTATCACAATCGGCTCTAAAACAATAGTTCCCATGATAAAATCCACCACTTCCGAAATATGCTCCACCCCATACACCTCCAAGTCATTGACAATCGCCGCTTCTCGAGCATTTTGTTTGGGCAGTATAAACCCTTTGAATTTTTCCTTTCTGGCACGAATCGCAATCGGCAATGCACCTCTGATAGGACGAAGAGAACCATCCAAAGCCAATTCGCCCATAATGATGTATTTTTCAATATCTTCTGCGGGATTTTTGAATTGATTGCTCGCTGCCATGATGCTGATAGCGATGGTCAGGTCATAAGCAGAGCCTTCTTTGCGGATGTCAGCGGGGGCGAGATTGGCAACGATTTTTTGGCGAGGCATACGGTAGCCATTGTTTTTCAAGGCGGCTTCAATACGGTGTTGTCCTTCTTTGACCGCAGCATCGGGAAGCCCTACAAAGAAATAATGCGGCTGCCCTCCATCTACATTTACTTCCACTTTTATCAATGTCGCATTGACACCGTGAACTGCGCCTCCATGCGTTTTTGCTAAGCCCATAGTAGTTTGTACTTGGTTTTGGTTTTTTGTTATTGTATCTAAATTGGATTAAAGATAGGAATTTTGTGCATATTTCTAAGAGGAAAAATTTAGGATTGTTTCTACAAAATAAAAAGTGCCTACTTTTTCATTCAAAGTAGGCACTTGGATTAAGCAGTGGTCTTTTTCACTTATTGGTTTATAGTTACTGTCTTAATCTTTTGAAGATATAACGGGTAATAAAAATTCCTTCGCCGTCATCCACTCCACCATTAGACTCTACTCCAGATGTAACAAAAGCCAACTCCCAACCATTTGCGGACAAATCGTTTATTTTTGAAGCTACAATAGCGTCATTGGAAGCAATGTTTTCAAATCTAATGCCACCAATATTGAAAAAATTAAGCATTTTGGTTTCTTCAAAATCCTTTACTCGAATATCAGATCTCTTTGATTTGTTTCTTCCTCCATCTTCTTCCGTTCGTTCACTCGTAAAATCTTTGTAGTCACGCTCGCCAGTTTCGGCAATTAGACGAGAACGCCCCAAACCACTGGGAATAATAGATTCAATACTAGTCACAATTTGATATTCATAAGTGGCAATAGGGGTATCTGCTGTTTGACCAAATATCATAGATGTCAGTGCCATAAAAATGATGAAACTAATTGTTTTCATTGTTAAATTATTTTTGAATTAATGCTTACTCTTATAGATTTTCAGCCTCCTCTTTTTGGGTTTGTTTGATTGTTGTCAATCATAAAACTCATTGTATTGTTGCTGCAAATTTATTAGAGAAAAACAAAGTACACAATTACAATTTATAGCTCATATCCTCATATTTGCCTTTTAAAGAGAGTGTTTCCGTGTATCTTCTTTGAAGATACAAAGTAAAATTATTCCACCACCCACTTCTCCACCACATACACATCTCCTATTTGCAACTTCAAATAATACAGCCCTTTCGGCAATGTTTTTGCAGCAAGTGGAAGTTGATAAATACCCTCGTTTTGCTTCTCTTGCTTTAATTCCCACACCGTTTGCCCTGTCCTATTTTGCAGCTTCAATGTCACATTTGAAGGCTTCTGCAATTGGTATTGAAGCGTGCTGTATGAGGTAGAAGGATTTGGAAACAATTGAAGGTCAAAGTCCATTGAAGCGACTTTTTCGATATGGGTAGGCAGCAGTTCTACATTGCTGAGGATGATATCATCTATCAAAAGGGCATCTCCACTTGCGGTGATATTTCGAAAAACAATGTGTCCTTTTTTTCCTTCAAAATCGGCTAAACTTACCTCACGGTCAGCTGGAGACGAATGTTCTTCTGCCTCTATCCTCAAAATCAAGTTGATTTGTATGTCCGATAAATTTTCAAGACTGGGTGTTTCTTCTGCAAAAAGCACCTCATAACTATCAGGAAATTCGCCAAATGTGGTTGAGATAGCCCGCCATTCCATTTTTGCTTGCGAGCCTATTTCCATCATTGGTAAAACCATCCAATCATCGGTAGGTCCTTCTTCGTTTCGATACCAAGAAAGGCTCATCGCTGCCCTGCTTGACATCAATTCGGACTCAATCACGATCCAAGCGTTTTCCTCAAAAAGGGAATCTTTTTCTTGAGCGGGGATCAGCCCGTCTGCATTGATAAGGATAAAATCTTGGGGCATTCCTTCTTCAAAACCTTGCTTGTAAAAGGATTGGGCAAGTGTGGGAGAACATTGAAGTAGGAGAACCGAAAGCTGAAGATAGAAAATTAGATATTTAAGCATAACTCGGTAAATGTATTGAAGCGATGTAATTTTCTTCAAAAATAAAGCAGTATTTTTGAATTATCCTACACTTTCCATCTCTTTTTGTAAAGTTTTAATACACAATACTTTTTTTGTTGAAGAATTGAAGCATATTATTTTTTCTGCAATGAAAGTCAGTGTCAAGGCAGCTATTCATTTTTGAAAAAGTTTGGATATTCGTACTGTCCTTTTTGTTATCTTGCTGCAAAAAAAATCCCTCCATGAAAAAACTCATCCAACTCTTTTTAATCCCGTTTATCATTGGCATTGCAGCTTGTGAAGACGAAGTGAGCATTGAAGACATTGACACTTGCCCTGCTTATCCTGCTGGCGTTCACCTCACTTTGGGCAATCCGAGTGATGCCAATTTGAGCGACAACGACAATTTTTTGTATGTATTTGACAGTTATGCCTTGTCCTACAATTGCAGCAAAGGAACACCGAATTGGGTCAGTTGGCATTTGGATAGCCGATGGACAGGTGAAATTCCCCGTCAAAATAGTTTTCTCACCTACGACTTATATCCCAATGGCTGCAATGTCATTACGACCAAAGATTACACGGGTAGCGGATTTGACAGAGGACACAACTGCCCTTCGGCAGACCGCACTTGTTCGGTGGTAAAGAACGATGAAACGTTTTTGATGCTCAACATCATTCCACAGGCTCCAGATGTGAATCGTGGATTGTGGGCCGAAATAGAAAAGTTCACCAGAGAATTGACCAATGGCGGCAATGAGGTCTATGTCATCATGGGTATTCACGACGAAGGCGGCACGGGCGACAATGGCTACCGAAAATTTTGGGCAGAGGGACAATTGACCATTCCCCGCTATTTGTGGCGGGTGATGATTGTACTGCCTGAAGGCAATGGTGATACAAAGCGATTGGGTGAAGATACCCGGGTAATTGCGGTTTGGGTGGAAAACAAAAATTCGGCAAACCAAAAACCGTGGCATGAATACATTACGACTATTTACGAAATTGAAGCGGCAACGGGCTACGATTTGTTGAGTGATGTTTCGGACGGACGACAAGCCATACTGCAATCGAAGCGAGATGAAGGGCCTTTTTGAAAGAGGTGATTGGTGGGATTAGCGATTGTTTATTATTGACTTAAAAATATATAATAAACTTAATGTAAGTCACATGAGCTGTTTTTTTTCATACCTCTACTACCTCATCTAAAATGGGTCAAAATTTCAAAACATCAAAACACCAACACCTCAAAACACCAACACAAATGAACACAAACATGCTTTCATGGTCAGATTTTATGAAAGTCGAGATGCGGGTAGGAACGATATTGGAGGCCAGTGTCTTCAAAGAAGCCCGAAAACCAGCCTACAAAATGACCATAGACTTTGGAAAAGAATTGGGCATCAAAAAAACATCTGCACAAATAACCGAACTGTATGACTTTGCAGAGCTGATTGGCAAACAAGTCATTGCAGTAGTCAATTTTCCTCCCAAACAAATAGCCAATATCATGAGTGAATGTTTGGTTTTGGGAGTAGTCGGTACAGACAATGCAGTAACATTGCTTCAACCTGAGCGAAAAGTAGAAAATGGAATGAGGATAGGCTAAGGATATTTCAAAAAAATTATTACTTTGTTGCTTTAAAACTTTAAAACTTATCCAATTCACATGGCAATATTATCATTTTTAGGATTTACCATCTTGGTAGCAGTCATTTCGTATATGGCTACCAGAGGTACAGACGAAAATTCCTCAGAAGGTTACTTCTTAGGAGGTCGAAGCCTCACCGCAGGTGTGATTGCAGGTTCTCTTTTGCTGACCAACTTATCTACCGAACAAATTGTAGGTCTTAACGGACAGGCTTATTCTGAAGGGATTTTGGTGATGGCGTGGGAAACCCTTGCAGCTATTGCAATGGTTGTAACGGCGGTATTTTTGTTGCCTCGCTATTTGAAGGGCGGTATCACAACCGTTCCACAGTTTTTGGAGGAACGATATGACAAAACGACCAAGACCATCACTTCTGCTTTGTTTTTGTCGGGTTATGTAGTGGTCTTATTGCCGATTGTATTGTATTCGGGTTCTTTGGCATTTTCTACGATGTTTGACATTCCCGAAGCATTGGGCATTTCACTCGATGCTTCTATTTGGCTGTGTGTGTGGGGTATCGGCATAATTGGATCTATTTATGCCATTTTTGGAGGATTGAAGGCAGTTGCCGTTTCTGATACGGTCAATGCGGTTGGCTTGTTGATTGGCGGCTTGATGATTCCCGTTTTTGGTTTGATGCACATTGGCGGAGGCAGCATTACAGCGGGATTGAGTACTTTGATAGCAGAGGTTCCCGAAAAATTCGACTCTATTGGAGGCAGTGATGCATCCGTGCCTTTTGCCACGATTTTTACAGGAATGATGCTCGTACAGTTGTTTTATTGGGGTACGAATCAGGCAATTATTCAGAGAGCTTTGGCCGCTAAAAACTTGGCAGAAGGACAAAAAGGTTTGTTGTTGGCTGCTTTCTTCAAAATCTTAGGCCCTTTGATTGTGGTTTTACCGGGGGTAATCGCCTATCAAATTTTTCAAGGAAACTTGGAAATTCCAGACCAAGCCTATCCAAAACTAGTCAGTACGGTTTTACCTGTCGGATTGGTAGGATTTTTTGCAGCCGTATTGTTTGGAGCAATTTTGAGTTCTTTCAATAGTGCTTTGAATAGTTCGGTGACGCTGTTCGGTTTAGACATCTACAAAGCCTACATCAACAAAGAAGCAGACGAAAAAACAGTCGTAAAATACGGTAAATTATTTGGCGTTTTTCTCGCAATATTGGCGATGTTCATTGCGCCTTTTATTGCCAAAGCACCTGATGGATTGTTTGGTTATCTGCAAGAGGTGAACGGTTGTTACAGTATTCCGATTTTGACCATCATTGTAGTGGGTTACCTCACCAAAAACGTGCCTGCTCTTGCTGCAAAAATTGCCATTATTTTGGGTGTAGTTTTGTATTCAATTAGCCAATTTATTTTGAAGCCGTTTGTAGTTGGTGCAGAAAACTATCCACACTTCTTGCACGTTATGGCAATTTTGTTTGTCATGAATGTAGGCATCATGCTTTTGATTGGCAAATTGCAGCCTCGTGCCACTGCTTTTGAATTGGCTTATAGTAAGCAAGTGGACATTACACCTTACAAATACCTGATGCCTGTTGGTGGAGCCATTTGTGTAACAGTAATTTTGATTTATATCTATTTTGCATAAATGAGAAATAAAATAGAAAACGGAAAATTAGACTTCAATGCTTTGATTGTAAGCATATTGAAATTTTCCTTTGAATAGTATTTTTTTAAATCAACCACTAATACAAAAGCGAGCCTTGTCTAAAATTAGATAGGATTCGCTTTTGTGTTTATTTGAAATATTGCAGAAGTTAGCAGTTATTTATAAAATTCAATAAGTATCATGTCCATATCAACCGAATCAGAACTCACAGGAATGCAGGTCATTAGCCAAGCGGTTGCCATCACCCTAAAAAAAATGAGAGAACATGCCAAAGTAGGCATGACTGCTAAAGAATTAGATGATTTTGGCGGCGAAATTTTGAACAGTTTGGGAGCGAAATCTGCGCCAAAATTGACGTATGGTTTCCCAGGATGGACGTGTATTTCTGTCAATAACGAGGCAGCACATGGTATTCCTTCTGCCAAAAAAATCTTGAAAGAAGGCGATTTGGTAAACATCGACGTATCTGCCGAATTGAATGGTTTTTGGGCAGATAACGGTGGATCGTTTGTTTTGGGGCGGGATATTTACCGTCATCAACCGCTTGTAGATGCTTCTAAGCAAATTTTGTGGAAAGCTATCAACCGCATCAAATCAGGAGTAAAAATTGCAGATATTGGACATCTTGTAGAAACCGAAGCAAAACGCAAGGGTTATAAGGTCATAGAAAATCTTGCAGGACATGGTGTTGGTAGAAGTTTGCACGAATATCCTCACCACATATTGAACTATCGAGATCCAACGAATCGCCACCGTTTTAAGAAAAACATGGTGGTTGCCATCGAAACTTTTATTTCTACCCGCTCGACTTGTGCAGTGACATTGAAGGATGGATGGACAATGGTTGGAGACAAAGGTGGTTTTGTGACACAACACGAACACACCATTGTAGTGACCGATCGTGCGCCGATTATTTTGACAAAAGCAAATGAAATATGGAACTAATAATGATTAAGTCTCTTTTTGTAGAACCCCTAAATCGTTTCCTATGAACAAAGAAGAAATAAATCTTTTGAGAGCAGATTTATTTCGTCATTTGGACGGAATCGTTACCGCACCAACTGCCTATGCTTTACATCAAAAGGGCGTTTTGGAATACATCCTACAAGAACAAAAAACGTCTTTGCAGCAGTTAACGGATACCTTCAATGCCAATGAAGGATATTTGAACATTGCCCTTAGAGTCTTGGCTTCACAAGGTTGGCTCGACTATGAAATCATTGGAAACGATGTGATACAATTGAAGGTCAATGACAGCAGTGCCACTGCTTTTGACTTGATTCCTCTGTATAAAGATGTGGTAGAATTGATGGGTTATTCGGGTAAATTTCACCACAGAAAATTTGCCAAAGAACCTTTTTTGTTTTTGGAGCGCATCTTCAAAAAATACCAACAGCATTATGGAGTCGCATTTTCGCAAGATGAATCCATCTTGAACCTGCAATGGCAAGTCTTGAAGCACATTGAAGGAATCATGGTTGGGCCTACCATCGTTGCTTTGGGAATGAGTGGAATGTTTCACAAGTATTTTATGGAAGCGTCTTTTAAGCCCGAAGAATTTCACCAAGACCCAGAGAGTTTTCAGCGTATGTTGGATATGTTTGCCTTTTTGGGATGGTTCAAAAAAAGAAATGATACCTATAGTTTTACAGAGAAGGGTTTGTTTTATGCCAAACGTGCGAGTGCTTATGGCGTGACGGTTTCTTACATTCCAACTTTTAGAAACGTTGAGGAATTGATTTTTGGCAATCCCAATGTTTTGTGGAATGTACCTTCAGGAGCGCAAGAAATACACGTAGATCGGGAAATGAATGTGTGGGGAAGTGGCGGCGCACATACGACTTACTTCAAAAAAATTGACGAAATCATCATTGACCTTTTCAATCAGCCTATTGATTTACAGCCCAAAGGAATTGTAGATATGGGCTGCGGCAATGGTGCATTTTTGATTCACCTTTTTGATGTGATCGAACACCGAACCTTGCGAGGTACAATGTTGGAAGAACATCCTCTTTTTTTAGTGGGTGCAGATTACAACAAAGCAGCATTGAAGGTAACGAGAGGTAATTTAATTCAAGCCGATATTTGGGCGAAGGTGATTTGGGGTGACATCGGACGACCTGATTTTTTGGCAAAAGACCTGCAAGAAAATTATGGTATTCAACTGCAAGAGCTTCTCAATGTGCGTACTTTTCTGGACCACAACCGAATATGGGAAACCCCCAATGAAAAAACACCCAACCGAATGAGTGCTTCAACGGGTGCTTTTGCGTTTCGGGGAAAGCGAATCTCCAATGCAGATGTAGAGGATAACTTGCGGGAACACCTGCAAAGATGGACTCCTTATGTCGAAAAATTTGGTTTATTGGTGATTGAATTGCACACGATTGCGCCTTCATTGACTGCAAAAAATATCGGCCGCACGGCTGCAACAGCTTATGATGCCACACACGGTTTTTCGGATCAGTATATTGTAGAAATTGAAGTTTTTCACAAGATGGCGGCCGAAGCAGGTTTGTTTCCTGTCAAAAAACATTTTAGTCGGTTTCCCAATTCGGATTTGGGAACGGTAAGCATCAATTTGTTGAAGGCTAGAGGATAGCTAAACCTTTAACATAATTCAGACGCAATTAGCAGTTTTTTTGACAGACATCAAAGATTTTAGAAGTTTCGTTCTGTAAGAGATTTGCTGTTTGCAAAATAGTATTTCCTTTTTTTAAGAGTGAAACTTCCGAAGTCTAATCAGTTCTTCAAACCTATCTTCCAAGCAAAATCTACGCTCACAACATGTTCATAAGCAGATGGTTCTCCTTTGTCCAGTCTGATGAAAGTTGGTCTATATATCAAGCCAATATTGAAGTGAGAACCTGTCTGGTAATAACTCGAAAAAACAAGTCCCAAATTATGACTTCGTATTTTGTCCAGTTCCATTGCTGTAGGAAGCGGTTCAAAACCATCCGAATATTTAAGTTCCCAAATGTTTTTGGCGTAGGATAGCCCATAACCCAAAGAAAATCGGTTGATTTTGTAGTTGTTTGAAAAGCTAAGAGACACCGAACTCATGGATTCATATTGTCCATTCCCATCTACAGGTGCAGGAATCGGAACAAAGAAATCATCTACTGCACTCACAGATAAATTAAAATACTGGTTTTGAGAATGGTAATAGTCCAATCCCGCACTAATACCCCAAAAGCCTAAGCTGCTTTTGGTAGATTCAGTAGGAGGTTTCAAAAGAAATTGATTGATATGGGGTAGAGATACCTGAAAAAATAGTTCCCCTTTTCGATAAAGTGGCCTATATTTTGAAAAAGTAGGCAAGGTATCTGCCGAATTCAAAAAAACAATCTGCTGATAACCAAATCGTTTTGGGCTATTTGCTTCAGCGACCATACCTATGTAGCCTGTATAAAAAAAGTTGAGCCAATAAGCCACCGAATTTTGGGGGCGAATCGTAACTGTTTTGCTAAGGCTGTCCGTTTGAGCAGTTATTTCAACAGATTCATTCCCTCTTGTTAATTTAACAGTCGCTCTGTTATTTTCTGTTTGAATCGTATCTTTATGTACGATAATCGTTGAAGGTTCCGTAGTATAAACTGCTATGTTTGTCCAACGAGAGTTCATGACAGTAGCACAAGAACTTAAAAAACAACAACATGCAATCAAAAAAAAGATATTTTTCATATACAAGGTTTAAGTGTGAACTGATACCTAATAAAACGAAAAAAGGTCAGAAAGCGATGTCGGTAAATGAAAGTAAATTTAGACTTTGGACGAAAGATTAAAGACATAAGACAAAAAGTTTTAAATCATTGACAGCAAAGGAATTAAGTAAAATTGCATTTTCAATGCAATTTACTCATAACCAAATATTTACTTCTTTTGTCTTTCGTCTCAATAATAAATATTCACACCCTAAGCACAGGCTGCAAGACCTCCTTAATTTCTTCAAAAGCCCTCAAACAAGACTTATGTAGTCTCGGCATATTGAAAAAGGCATGAATCAAACCTTCATAGTCCGAGTGTTTCACTTCAACCCCTGCTTGCTTCAAACGATGGGCATACGCAATTCCTTCATCCTTCAATGGGTCAAATTCGGCGGTAA
The DNA here is from genome assembly GCA_041392475.1 of Chitinophagales bacterium. Taxonomy (NCBI): domain Bacteria; kingdom Pseudomonadati; phylum Bacteroidota; class Chitinophagia; order Chitinophagales; species Chitinophagales bacterium. The sequence goes on from JAWKLZ010000002.1 coordinate 666,054, forward strand.
TGATAAAAGTTGGAGGCATATTCGTCAAATCACGGCACAATAAAGGCGACATGAGTGGATTGTAAATATCTTCATCTTTGCTTTTGTAGTGATTCAAAAACCACTTCATCAGAGGTTTAGTGAGTAGATAACCTTCCGAAAATTCATTGATGGAAGGGTGATTCATTCGGGCATCGGTCGTAGGGTAAATCAGCACTTGATAACAGATAGCAGGCCCTTCATCCCTCGCTATTTGTGCCACAACCGTTGCCAAATTACCGCCTGCGCTGTCGCCCATTACCACCAACCGTTTGGCATCTGCATGAATAGACGCTGCATTTTCACTCGCCCAAACCGTTGCATCATAACAATCTTGGTGGGGAATGGGAAATTTGTATTCGGGAGCCAGACGGTAATCCACGCTGACCACCACTGCTTGATTGTCACGAGCCAATCTTCGACAAGCACCATCATGACTGTCTATGTCTCGAAGCACAAAACCGCCACCATGATAAAACACAATGAGGGGTAAATTATCCGCATCTATCGGTTGGTAAATACGAATGGGAATATCAAACCCATCTCTTGCTTTGACCGTTTGATTTTTTACTGCAAATAAATCAATTGGAGGATACTCAATGATTTTTTTAGCAGATTCAAAGGCTTCTCTGCTGACTTTTCGAGCAGTTGCAGCAGGCATTTCATAGACAGGTGTTTTTTCGGTAAAACGAAGCCACCAAAGAAGAAGTCGGATTTTTAGGGGCATAACTGTTGTTTAAGGAAAATGAAGTGAAATTTAATCATTCCTTTTGAAAGGAATAAATTGTAAGGACATAAATTTACATTTTATCAAAGTCCGAAAAACCGTAACTTGCACCCAAAATAAATTACGATGGATTTAGCAACTATTAATCAAATACTTACCATTCCTACCGAAGACAAGGCTACGCCAATCAAAGAAAACGAAGCGGCGTTTATTTACCATTTTCTGAAAGAACACTACCTCACCAAAACCTTGGAGGCAGGGTTTGCTTATGCTCGGTCGGCTTCTCACATTATTGCAGCCACACAATCGCAGCATATTGCCATTGACCCTTTTCAAGATCATTACCAGAATTTAGGTTTGAAGAACATCGAAAAACTGGGATTCAGCGAACACCTTGATTTTAGGCGTGATTTTTCGCACAATGTATTGCCACAATTGGTTCAAGAAGATCGAAAGTTTGAATTCATTTTCATTGATGGTGACCACAAGTTTGACGGCATTTTGGTGGACTTTTACTATGCTGATTTACTTTTGGAAGAACATGGCTATGTTTTGCTACACGATACATGGATGCGTAGTACGCAATTGGTGATGTCGTTTATTGAGTCGAACCGCCCCGATTACATCAGTGTTCCTACAGGTTTACGAAATCTGGCACTCTATCAAAAAGTAGGAGAAGACAAACGCAATGGGATGTTTTTCAAAGAGTTTTACACCTTCAAATCAGTAGTGGCACACAATGCGATTATGTGGATGTCAACGGGAAAGGAGAATTTTTTGAAGAAAATGGCACACAAGGTCAAGGAGAAGGTGAAGTAGGTTGGATTTTAAGTTTTCTTTGAAACCATATTAATCCCAATAAACACAAACAGTGTATAAAACGCACTCCCTATTTGCACTTCAATCGTATGTTCGACCAAAAAAGAGGACAAAATGATGAGGTGCAATGATACGAACTGACTATCTCGATAGGACTTTTGGTAAAAAATAGGATAGAGAAACAAGACCATAAAAACGAACAGTCCAATTGTCCCGACACCCAACCAAACAAACAGGTATTGATTGTGGGGAATAATGCCCAAGTTGGCAATTGCAGGGTAGTGTTTTTGAAGGTAAATAGTGGTGACATCTTGCACATCACCAATTCCCACGCCCATCACCCAATGTTTTTTACCTTCCACAATTGCCGCTTCAATGGTCGCAATACGTTTAGAATCCGAAAGTGTGGCCAATTCTTCATGTTCTTCAAATCGGTCCAAACTCCATTCGGTATAGCCAATTTTGTTTTGAAGCGTAGGAATAAAATAAAAGGCAGCAGCGATAAAAGCAAGCCCTAAGACTGCAATGCCAAGACCCACCCAGTATTTTTTGCTGCGAAAAATATAGTGAAAAAACTGATAACCCAATACCAAATAAAGGGCAAGCAAACCACTTCTCACCGCAAGAATATGAATGAAAACCAATAAAAATAAAGTGCAAATAATAATCGCAATTTTTTCTTGTGGAAAACGCACAAAAAAAGACTTTTCTAAAAAATACAAACCCAAAGCAAAGGCATATACCACCATCAGGCTAAAGCGAATGTGGTGAACAGGAGTTGGCAGCACTTGACCTGCTCGGTAAATTTCATTGAGGTTTTGAAAATCATTGAGGTAAATTCCCAAAATTCCCAGACAGATGGCTGCAATTAGCCAAAAGAAGGTATAAAGAAGGTATTGATAATCTTTGAGTTTTGCATTTTGAAGAGCTGCAAAACCAAAAGGAAGGGCAAGAAAAGGAAGTTTCATTCGCAGTCGATCCAACCAATAGCTGAGGTTTTCGGACCACAAACCCGAGAGGAAGTACAAGAAAAAAATCCCCAACAAGGCCAAAAGAGCCTTGTTTTGCAGCAAATGAAGGATATTTTTTTTGGGGTGAAGGCTCAATACCGCACGTACCCCCAAAGTAATCATGCCGATGCTCATCAATGCCCGATAAGAAACTAAGCCCAACATAATCAGCAAACAGGCAAAAATGCCTACATAACGATGATCGAGTAGCCCAATAAGTTTTGTAAAAAACTGCTGCATATCGCTTTAAGAGAAATTCGAAAACAAGGTGCAAATTCAATGAAGCACTGATTTACAAAAGATGTTTTTTGAGCTTGGATTTTCTAATGGAGCATTGCATACATTCCGAGATAGGTCAAAGCACCTGCTACATACCCCATAAGCGCAAGCAGACCCATTTTCCTCAAATACCAGAAAAATTCTATTTTTTCGATACCCATAATAGCTACACCCGCAGCCGAACCAATAATCAACATACTTCCGCCCGTTCCAGCACAATAGGCTAAAAATTCCCAGAGTTTGGCATCCATTGGAAACTGCTCTAAACTATACATTTTCATAGTTGCCGCTACCAAAGGTACGTTGTCCACCACCGAAGATAAGACACCTATGACCATTACAATCAAGTCCATATCGCCAATCGTATTGTCCAGAAACTGCGCTACATGCTTCAATACTCCTATCGAACTTAGACAAGCTACACCTGACAAAATACCAAAGAAGAAAAGCACACTTGCCGTATCAATTTTTGAAAGTGCTTTTAACACCGAATACTGGGACTTTTCTTCGTGGGTTTTCTGTTTGTGAAGAATTTCTGTAAGAGTCCACATAACCCCAACTCCAAAGAACATCCCCATAAAAGGAGGTAAATGGGTAACGGTTTTGAAGACAGGTACAAATATCAAGCAGCCAATTCCTGCAAACAAAACCAATAAACGTTCGGTAGAAGTTGTTTTGTATTTGACTTGCATTTCAAGCTGGTGAAAATCCCCTTTCATTTGTGTGCTTAAATAAAGCAAAGGAATAATCATACAAACTAAACTTGGAATAATCAGCCAAACCATAATATTTACAACACTGATTTGCCCGCCAATCCACAACATAGTAGTGGTCACATCACCAATAGGTGACCAGGCTCCTCCTGCATTGGCAGCAATGACGACCATCCCTGCAAAAACAAGACGTACTTGCTTGTATTGTATTAATTTACGAATTAAAGAAGCCATTACAATAGCAGTAGTCAGATTGTCCAACGCTGCGGACATAAAGAAAGTCAGAAAACACACAATCCATAGGAGTTTGCGTTTATTTCTGGTTTTTATACGGCTCGTAATAGCATGAAAACCATCGTGAATATCAATCAATTCCACAATGGTCATTGCCCCCATTAAGAAAAATAAGATATTGACAATTTCGGGAATGTGGTGTTCTAACTCATGGTTTACTTCGTGGTAATCATCGCTAAACAAGGCAAAAATAGCCCAAGTGACAACACCCAACAACAAGGCAGGAGCAGCCTTATCTATTTTGAGTGGGTGTTCTAATGTGATAAGTAGGTAACCAATGAGAAAGACTATTATAATGAGTACTTCCATAAAACAAAAAAATTGGCTCGGGATTGAAAAAATAGAATGACAAGCAAATTTAAAAAAATAAAAATGGTTCTCTGACAAATTGAAGGATATTCAAGAATACTTTTGAATCATTTTTTTTCAAAATATTGATTACAAATAAGTTATTCAGAATTTTCTATTGAAGATAAACTTAAAAATAGTTAAATATCAATCGTAGTCAACAACTACGACCCATTTTTAATACTTTTCTATTCCAAAAAATAACAAAAATGTCATTTAATCGTAAAAAAATAAAATAGCTTGTTTTTCTAACAATTTTTCGGCAAGTAAATTTTTACATAGAAACACACACACATGATTATTTATAGAAGCCCACTATTGAATCACCCTAAAGCCATAGCACTAGAAGATATAAGCCCATTTCCGTTCAATATGGAAATACCGCTGCTTCCACTTTATGTCAATAAGCAAACGAACATAAATTTACTACAGGCAAAAATTCTATTAGCAGGAAATGTTATCAATCCACAACTTGCAACTCTACTTTTTCAGTCTTGGAATGGACAAATTGATACTGCAAATGATGGAATTGAAACTATCGAAAAAGTATATTTTAACCAATATGACCTCATATTAATTGACCTCCAAATGCCTATTATGGATGGATGGGAACTTGCCAAGTTTATCCGTACTCGACTTCATCTTCAGACCCCACTGATTGCACTTTCATCTACAATTCAATCAATTGATGAAGAAGCATTGACCATTGCAGGATTTGATAATTATCTTCACAAACCTATTTACCCACAATCGCTGTGTAATTTAATGTGTGTATTAGAAATGAATAAAAATAACCTCAATAAAAGCGATATTCCAAAAGTAACTACCTCAATCGACATTGCATTTATTAAGAAACTATCCAACAATGATTCAGAATTTGTTCAAGAAATCATTCGCCTATTTGAAGAACAGACCACAGAAATGATAGTCCAATTGCCTTTATTGCAGTCGAACCGAGAAGCCTTTGCACTGAATGCGTTGGTTCACAAGTATAAATCTTCTGCCAATAGTATCGGCAACAAAAAATTATACAAGCTTTGTGATCAAGTGGAAAAAGAAACACGACGAGAGGAACCTCAATGGATGCAAATAGCAGAACATTGCGATTCTATTATGCCTGAATGCAAGAAAATTTTGGAGGAAATTCCCAAAATTCTGGTGATATTGAAAGCTGCATAAGGAACGTGTATTTTCATTTTAAATACCTATATATCAGAGAATAAAAAACAATTAATAAAAGCTATTGTAGTAAAATTCTCTCTCCTAACTTGCCACTCATTGCAGCGAATTTCTTGTTGAGTAAACAAATAAAAAAACGCATCTTTGCTCTACAAAAAATGCAATAAACCTCAACAAACAAACTGCAAAACATGTCAATCAATAACTCTACAAACTTAGATCGACAAAGTCTCGACATTTCTCTTTCTGAATTTTCCCAACAATTATCAAAGGCTTGTGAAGTAGTGATAGATCGCTTCAAAAATTTGGACGATGCCAAAGCGTATGCTGGTTTTTCACCCGCTACTGTTGAAGAATGGTTTGACGAAAACCTGCCCACAGAAGGCATGAACTTTGAAGAACTATTGACATGGGTGAAAGAGAAAGTAGTGGATACGGCAACCTTAAACATTGGCCCTTATATGTATGCCTATGTAATGGCGGGAGGCACACAAATATCTATCATCGCAGAACTTTTGGCAGCTACCATCAACCAAAATGTAGGGAAATGGCATTTGGCACCAAGCATCACCGAATTAGAAAAAAGAGTGGTGAAATGGGGTGCTGAATTTATTGGCTACCCTTCAACAGCAGGTGGCGTTTTGGTGAGCGGTGGATCAGCTGCAAATTTGACTTCCTTGACCGTTGCCCGAAACCTGTTTTTGGAGCAAGCGGATGTACGCAGAAAAGGATTGGCAGGATTGCCCGCTTTGAGGGTCTATGCTTCCACAGAAGTGCATGGATGTGTTGACAAATCAATAGAATTTTTGGGGATTGGCAGTGATAACCTTCAAAAAATAAAGACAAACCCTGATTTCACCATCAATCTGGAGGCATTGATTGCCAACATAGAAACTGACTTATCGGAAGGTCATTGTCCATTTTGTATTGTAGGGAATGCGGGAACGGTAAACACAGGTGCAATAGACGATTTGGAAAAATTGGCAGAGATAGCCCAAAAATATAAGATGTGGTACCATGTCGATGGAGCTTACGGAGGATTAGCGGCAGCTGTTGAAAATCGAAAACCACTTTTCAAAGGCATGGAAAAAGCAGATTCTTTGGCCTTGGATTTTCACAAATGGCTCTATCAACCCTTTGAAGCAGGTTGTGCGATGATTAAAAATTGGGATAGCCTTCACAGAAGTTTCCACAGAGAAGCCGCCTATCTTTCAAGCGACAAACAAAATGATGGCCGCTTGGACTTCAATGACTACGGTTTTCAGTTGTCCAGAAATGCCAAATCGCTAAAAATCTACATGACCTTCAAAGCTTATGGTGCTGAAAAACTGCGGAATGCCATTGCAGAAGACATCGAAAATACCCGCTATTTGGCGAGTTTGGTGGAAGCAGCACCTGATTTTAGGGTCTGTTCGGATGTGGTTTTGGGTATCGTATGTTTTCAGTTTTTAGGCAAAAGCGATGGCAGTGACGAAGACCATGTGAACCAACTCAACCGAAATATCATTCCTGCTTTGGAGCGAGATGGGCGGGTATTCATTGCAGGAACAACCCTCAACAATCGGGCTGTCATTCGAGCTTGTTTGATCAATCACCGACAACAACACAAACATTTAGCGCACTTACTGGAGGTTATTCGAGAGGTGGGCATAGAGGTTGAAAAACAATTGTAGCTAATCTAAACGCAATTTACCAATGATTTACATTACCCAACTAATCTATATAAAAGAAGGAGAGGAAGAAATATTCCATGAGTTTGAAAATGTTGCCTTGCCTCTATTGAAGAAATACAGTGGTGAATTATTGTTGCGTATTCGACCTTCCGATGATGCGCTTATTGAAGGAACGTTGCAAAAGCCTTACGAAATTCATTTCATCACTTTTTCAAGAGAAGCTGATTTGCAAGATTTTATGACAGATGAAGATCGCAAGCAGTATCTACATTTGAAAAAAAAGGCTATTCAATCGGTTATTTTGGTGAAAGGGGAGAGAATGTAGCAAGGACAATTCAAATTACAATCTCCAATAAAAAACGCCCTCATTTTCCAAAAAAACGAGGGCGTTTCAAATAAAATCTTACGTTTTATATGTCTTGAGTCTTCAAAATCAGTACCCAAAGATATCCTCCAAAGTCACCTCTTTAAACTCTCCCAATGACTTCAAATAATCCATATCCAAGTTGTCCTTTTTACCCATCACGATAAAAGTGAAAGGCTTATTGGCTATGTGACCTTTAAAAAACTCATCCATGTCATTGAGTGAAATAGATTGAGCATTGGTGTAAATATCCTTGCGAATATCATAATCCAAGTCAAGGCGTTTTGCTGCCAAATAATCAAAAAACTTACCTGTTTTGGTAATACGATCCGTTTCCAACTGCTTCAAAACCGAAGTTTTTGCAGCCTCAAACTGTTTTTCCGATTTCGGCATTTCGTTTAGCAAACCACGCATTGCTCCAATCGCATCTTTCATTTTGTCTGCCTGTACACCCATAAATGCCTGTACATAATGTCCTCTATCCAAACGCCCTGGAGTCGTATAGCCCGCCCAAGCAGAATAAGCCAAAGCCCTTGCCTCTCTGATTTCTTGGAACACAATGGAAGATAAACCGCCGCCAAAATACTCCCCGAACACTTCTGCATAAGGAGCTAATTTTTTGTCGAAACTCTCGTTTTCCAAAGAAAGCATCAAAATTTGTGCTTGCACCATATCGTAATCCACAAACAAAACCTTGTCTTTATCGGTCTTCAATTCTGTAAATTCGGCAGGTTCAGGATAGCCCATCAATTCACCCACCACTTTGTGGTATTGCTGCAAAACTTGTTTTGCCTTATCCATTTTGTTTTGTCCATAATAAAAGACATAGTGCTGATAACCAGTGATTGAATGAATAATATCCACTAATTCCTGTGCCTTTACTGCTTTCAACTCAGACTCCGAAAGAATGTATTTGATTGGAGAATTAGCTCCAAATCGGGCATAATTGTATAGACCAGTCCAGAAAATTTGGTTCTTATTCAATTTATCATCTGCTCTCTGCTTCAAAATACCTGCTACCATATTCTGCAATGCTTCTTCGTCAGGCTTTGCATTTGCCAAAATATGCTCAAACAATTTAACCCCTTCCTCCAACGATTCTTCCAAACCAGACAAGGTAACGTAGGTACGATCGTAAGAAGTATTGACCGCAAAGCTCAAACCGAGTTTGTAAAACTCTTCTTGCAATTGTTCAGCAGTGTATTTATCCGTTCCCAAGTAAGGCAAATATTCCACTGCCATACCGAACTTTTTGTTGTTATAATTCCCCATATCCAGGATATACGAAAGGCTAAAAGTCGGATTCAGTTCATTGTGAATGTAGTAAAACGGAACACCCGCCGCCAATTCAGACTGCTCGATTTCTTTTTGGTAGTCCAAGAAAACAGGCTCTAAACGTCCTGACTCTTTCTTTTCAAATTCTTTGTAGAAATCAGATTGATTTTCACGGTTCAGTTCTACTTGTGTAATCTTAGGCTTCGGTACTTTCGTTCCATCTTCCCCTTTACCGTTTCGTTTATAGACTACTACATAGTTGTTTCCATAATGTTCGTTGGCAAATTTGATAACATCCTCTCGGGTAATATTGCCGATGTCATCCAAAAAATGAACCGACCTTTCCCAAGGTTGGTCTTCAATAAAAGCACTAATCATCGCACTTGTTCGAGGCCAATTGCTCTCCAGTCCCTTCAATTCGTTCAATTTGAAGTCTTTGATTACCGCATCAATCAACCAACTTGGAAACTCTCCTTTCTTGATCAGTTCAATCTGCTCTAAAAGCATGTTTTTCACTTCCTCCAATGACTGTCCTTCACGAGCCTTTCCACGAATTTGGTGAATCGAATAGTCGGTCATAGCATATTGAAATGCACCACCTTCCAGAATCTTTTGTTTTTGAATCAAGTTCAAGTCCATCAAACCCGCTTGCCCATTTTGCAGAATATTGTTCATCAAATTGAGCATCAAAGCATCATAAGAACCCGCACCATCAAAACGATAGGCAATCGCCACCTGTTCTGCTTCACTTCCAAATACTTCTACTTCAATGGGTTCTGTGATTGGTTTTTCTTTTTCAAAAGTCCATTCAGGAACATCTTTTGGTTGCCAATCTCCAAAATATTGGTCAATCAATCGAATCGTTTTGGACATTTCAAAATCCCCAGACATACAAATCGCCACGTTGTTTGGCACATAATAGGTATCAAAAAACTCGTGAATTTTTACCATTGAAGGGTTCTTCAAGTGTTCGCCCAAACCAATCGTAGAAATATTGTAGTGGTGATTCGGAAACAAGTTTTCAAAAATTGCCGAATAAATTTTGCGACCATCATTGTCCTGAGCACGATTGTATTCTTCATAGACTGCCTCTAATTCGGTGTGAAACAAGCGCAATACCAGTTCTTGGAAACGCTCCGATTCTACCATCAGCCATTTCTCCAATTCACTCGAAGGAATGTTGTTGATATATACCGTCTGATCTGTTGAAGTGTAAGCATTTGTATATTTTGCTCCCAAACTCGAAATCATTTTGTCATACTCGTTCGGAACTGCCAGTTTAGAAGCCTCGTAAGAAACTCGGTCAATTTCTTCGTAAATCTCTGTTCGTTTTGCAGGGTCGGTTTCATTGCGGTGTTGTTCGTACAAATCCGAAATTTGTGACAACAGTTTCTTTTCTTCCTCCCAGTTTGAAGTAGCTATTTTGCTCGTCCCCTTAAACACCATGTGTTCAAGATAATGCGCCAAACCCGTAGCATCTCGTGGGTCATTTTTTGAACCCGCACGCACAGGAATAGCCGTTTGGATACGTGGATCTTCTTTATTGACCGATAAGTATGCCTTCATTCCATTTTTGAGGGTATAAATTCGGGTATTCATCGGATCGCCCTCCACATACTCATAGGTATAAGTACCATCCATTGCAGTTTTGGTCAGAGACTTATCTGCCGCATTGGTTGCCATTTCTGCGGTTTCTTTCGCTTTAGCAACAGCTTCTTTATTAGAGGTTTGCATACTTGCTCCACCTCCACAACTGTACAAAACGATGGACAGTAAGAGCGAGTAGAAAACAATCATTTTACACTTCTTCATAAGTGGATAAAATTTTAGTATTAAGATGTTAGATTTATTCCTTTATTACATTGATTGTGTGAGTGAAAGATAGCTCAAAAATACTGTTTTTTGATTGAAATATAATTGTGGTCGACTAATTACCTTTGTTAAATTTTGCTAAATTCAAATATAATGACATTTTGCCGTCTATTCTTAACAAATATAGCTGCAAATGTTTTTGGAGATGTTCACAACTTTTGTGGTTTCCTTCAATGCTTGACCCCACTCAAATTTCAAAAAAAATAGATAAAAAGAAAAAAAATGCGATATTTAGAGTACCAAAACATAAACCACCACATAGAATGAAAAGTACATTTCGCCTCTATTCTTGCTTGTTGACACTGACTCTTATCCTTGTAGTAGGCTGTGGAGAAAACGCTTCTGCTCCTTCCAATACATTGGAGGTTAATGCTGACAATACAACACAAGCAAACCTACGTGAACAACTTGAAGCATATCTGCCATTTGAAGATTCAACCGACTTTGTCAATGCAAAGAGGGGATTTATTGCCACCCGCAAAGACCCCATCATCAAAAACGAAGATGGAAGCATATCGGTACATTTGGCATCATGGGATTTTTTGGACAAACCTGCTCCTGCCACCGCCAATCCAAGTTTGTGGCGACAAGGACAGCTGAACAAAATACATGGTTTGTTTGAAGTGACCAAAGGTATTTACCAAATCCGTGGTTTTGACTTGGCGAATATGACTTTGATTGAGTCCAACAATGGCTGGATCATCATTGACCCGCTCACTTCAAAGACTGCAGCCAAAGCAGGTTTAGAGTTGGCAAACGAACATTTGGGTAAAAAGACTGTGCAAGCGGTCATTTTCACACACAGCCACATTGACCATTTTGGAGGAATTAGAGGAGTCGTCACCGATGAGGATATCAAGGAAGGTAGGGTCGAAATCATTGCGCCCGAAGGTTTTTTTGAACATTCTATTACCGAAAATATCATTGCAGGAAATGCCATGATGCGGCGGGCAACGATTATGTTTGGAAGTTTACTGCCCAGAAATGAAAAAGGTATGATTGGCAATGGATTGGGGCAGATTGTTTCTCGTGGGCAATATGGCATTTTGAAGCCAACGAAAGTAATCAAAGAAACGGGTGAAAAACTAGTAGTAGATGGCATCGAAATCGTTTTTCAGAATACTCCCGAAGCCGAAGCTCCTGCTGAGTTTATGTTTTATTTTCCTCAATTCAAGGCATTTTGCCAAGCAGAAGAAATCAACCACAATTTGCACAATATGTACACCCTCCGGGGTGCAGAAGTGCGGAATGGTTTGAAGTGGTCGAAATACATTGATGAGAGTTTGCAAATGTTTGGTGATGAAGTAGAAGTATCTTTTGGTAGTCATCATTGGCCCACATGGGAAAATGCGGCAATTGTGGATTTTTGGAAAAAACAAAGAGATACTTATAAATACATTCACGACGAAACCTTGTATTTGGCGAACAATGGCTATACAATGGTCGAAATTGCAGAAAAAATACAACTGCCCGACGAGTTGGCGAAGTTTTTTGCCAATAGAGGATATTATGGTACAGTCAGCCACAATTCTAAGGCACAGTACCAATTGTATTTTGGTTGGTTTGACGGCAATCCTGCCAACTTACACGCCCTGCCGCCTGTCGAGGCTTCGGTGAAATATGTGGAATACATGGGCGGAGCGGACAGTATTTTGGCGAAAGCACAGCGGGATTACGACAAAGGGGAATACCGTTGGGTCGGAATGGTGTTGAATCACCTCGTTTTTGCGGAGCCTCAAAACCGTGCAGCAAGAGAATTGCTCGCAAAGGCTTATACACAAATGGGTTATCAGGCGGAATCAGGTCCATGGCGAAATTTTTACCTTACAGGTGCTTCTGAATTGCTCAACGGCATCACCAAAGAGGTGTATGGAAAAGTCGGAGGTGCTTCTGACGATATTTTGACCAATATGCCTCTCGAAACGTTCTACGATTTTTTGGCGGTTCGGATGGATAGAAGCAAGGCGAAAGGCAAAAAATATGTTTTCAATATAGTTTTCCCAGACATCAACCAAACGATTTCTCTTTATCTGGAAAATCAAGTATTGCACAACCGAGTTGGTGTATTGGCAGAGAATCCAAATGCAACCGTCACCATGAACAAAACGACCTTCAATGACATTATTACTCAAAAATCATCGGGAATGAAAAAATACTTGTTGGGAGAAGTTAAAATTGAAGGAAATCGAGACGAATATTCCGATTTTCAATCTATGGTCGAAACGCCGTTTCAATTGATGTTCAACATTGTAGAGCCTTAGTTTTTCCAAATAAAACTCGCTTCAAATACATTAACACACTAAAACAACAACACCCCAAAACACGAAAACAACAAATAAAAATGAAAGTATCCATTATTGCAGCCGAGAGTGAGAACCATGTTATTGGAGTAGATGGCGAACTACCGTGGAAAGTACCGGCAGATATGCGTTATTTTATGAAGAAGACCACAGGTCACCATATTATTATGGGACGCAAAACCTACGAAGAAGGTGGAGTCAACAAACCCCTTCCGAAGCGGGTAAACATCATTGTGACCCGTCAAAAAGACTGGCAAGCAGAGGGTTGCATTATAGTCCACTCCATTGAAGACGCATTGAAGATAGCAGAAGAAGGTGGAGAACAGGAGGCATTTGTTATTGGAGGAGAGCAAATTTACCGTTTGGCTTTAGAGAAAGATTTGGTCGACAAAATTTACCTGACTCAAATTGAAGTTCGCATACCTGATGGTGATGCTTTTTTCCCAACTTTAGATAGAGATGTTTGGGAACGAACTGTTTATGAACGTTACCCATCCGATGAAAAAAATATGTACGCTTATGCGTTTAGAGAGTATCAAAAGAAAGAAGACTTGAAATGATGGTAATAAAATTCACACAATGCCGCTATCTCACAATTCCCCCCTTCAAATCCCCTTCAATGCCAGCTACAATCAAGCGATTGATTTCCTCCGCCCATTCCATATTCATAAAGTGTGTGCCGCCTACAATGGTAACGGGGTTTTGAATAAACTTGTAAGGAAAAATGCGGTCTTTTGTGCCGTGAATGTGAATCAAATCAAGTGGATACGTATCGTTTTTCCAAGCCGCCAACTGCTGCATTGCCCAGCGTAGAAAAATAGGTGATTGGCTTGTCACCATTGAATTGAACAATTCGACATGCTGCTTTTTGTATATCAAGCCAATAGCCTGTTTGGAAAAAAGTTTGAAAAACCGAAAAGAATTTGGAGTAATCGTTTGAAAGATAGGTACTTTTTGAAGTGCTTTGACATGAGGCGGCTTTTCTGATGCACGTTTGATACTCGCAATGATGATGTGTGTATGGGGCTTGACTGGCAAAAACCGCCGCAATTCTATGCTGAACACTCCCCCAATAGACACCCCTACCAACACAAATGGCTTTGAAGTATCAATTTGCTGACTCAAGCGATAGGCATACTCTGCAATGGTCTCAGGAACATCTGGTTCAAGCCACTCTACCACTTTGGAAGGATACGGAATTTGTTCCTGCTGCTTGGTAAACATTCGGTAATCACCTCCCAATCCTGGGATATAATAAATTGTTGGTTTCATGGTAGTTTTTAAAAATCAAAACCCAACATTGAGTTTAAACCTGTATTTGAATTTGAAATCTCAATCAGAAACGCTTCAAAAATAATTTTACCAGTTTTATTTGATAAGAAACTGATATTGAACTGCTTTTTTAATTTTTTTTTCATTCTAATTTTCATTTATGCCTTAGGGTTTTCGATACATTTTGAAATTCCCTAAGCCTATTCTCTGCAAAAAGTGCATAAAAGACACCCTCAACACACCCAAACCATAAATAGAACTCCGCTTCAAATTGATAGAAGAAGCCTCTTCAAAATATTTGGTCGGGCAAGTCACCTCTGCAATTTCAAAACCTGCGTAAAAAATTTGGGAAAGCATTTGATTATCAAATATAAAATCATCCGAATTACCATTGTAATCAATTCCCTCCAATACTTCCTTCGAAAAAGCACGATAACCCGTATGGTACTCCGAAAGTTTTTGATTGATCAATAAATTTTGGGAAAGTGTCAAAAAACGGTTGGCGATGTACTTGTAAATCGGCATTCCGCCCTTCAATGCACCTTTACCCAAAATGCGAGAAGCCAATACCGCAGGATACAATCCACTGCCAATAATGCTCGCCATTGCAGGAATCAATTTGGGTGTATATTGGTAATCAGGATGCACCATAATTACGATGTCGGCACCAATTTCTAAAGCCTTGTTATAGCAAGTTTTTTGATTGCCACCATAACCCTTGTTTTTGTCATGTCGAATAACATGATGTATGCCAATCTTTTTGGCCAACTCCGATGTATTGTCCTTGCTGAAATCATCCACCAAAATCACCTCATCTACAATGTTGTGGGGTATTTCATTGTAAGTTTGTTCGAGGGTCAATTCCGCATTGTAGGCAGGCATCACGACTACCACTTTTTTGTTGTGTATCATATACGATTGTGCTTTAGGAGTGCTTTTGTTGTAAAAATTCAGACGTAAGGTATTGGACGAAAGACACTAACCTTATGAACTGCAAAATTAATAATTTTCAACACCTAAGCCACCAATCAAAATGAAAATCTTGGGAAAGAAGCTTTGAATACAAAATTTGAAACCTTGTTTGAGATTCGATTGTTTAAAACACAACAACCTAAAAAACAAATACCATAATGAACGCAAGTACACAAGAAATCATAGCCAAATTCAACCAACTTCCCCAAAACCTGCAACAACAGGTGATAGACTACATCGATTTTTTGATTTGGAAATACAAAATTGAAATCCCCGCAATTCCGCAAGAGTCAGAAGTGATGGACGAAACAATAAGCATTGAAGAAAGTGAAGTGCAGAAAACACCAACAATTGTTGAGAAAAACCTTGCCTCTGTTGAACCAGAAAATACTTCAACATCAACAGAACAAATAACCAAAGAAACACAAATTCTTGTAGAAAATCCTACGCCTGTTGAACCAGAAAATACTGAACCAAACGCAGTAAAAATAATAAAAGAAAAATCACCCTCACCTGAAGAACTTCAAATGGACCAACAACTTGAAGCCATCAAAAAAGCAAACAAAGATAAAATTGCACCCAATTGGCAGGAAATCAAAAAAACATTTTTAGACGAGTTTTATTGATTTTGATTTGTAGGCAGGAAAGTTTCCAATGGGGTCAAAAAAATATTTTTTAGTAGAAAACTAAATAACATAACCCTTTATCAAAAAAATGAAGTTTGGGTATTGTTTTTGTTGTGAAATGTTTAACAACCGAAAAAGTCCCACGAATTCTTTTTCTATATACCTACAAACACATTTGCATCATTATGCTACTACAAGCTATATTGCTCTTTTTTTTCGCAGGAATAGTAAGTGTCATTCTACTTCTACTCCAACCTATCAACCTAAAAACCTATAACTTAGCAGTCATAGGAACCGTTTTAGACAAAGAAACCCATCAACCTATTGCCCACGCACATGTGGTTCTTGAAGAACTAGAAGGCAAATACCAATCAACAATGACATCACATCCAGATGGTGGTTTTTGGTTTACCCTACAACCCACCAAAAAATACCGAGTATTGTTAGTCGATGCCAATCAACAAGTCATAGATGAAGCACATTTATCCACTATGAATACAGAGTCTAAAACTTTTGATGTGACCTTGAGAGCAACAAAAAGCAGTCAATTGGCCTATCTTTTTGCTAACTAAGGATTCCTAATAGAATAGTTTCCCGATTTGGAGTAAAGACTTCCAAAGTCTTTGCCGTTCCCACAAAAATTTGTCAAAGAACCCCAAAAATTAACTGCCTGATTTACAAAATAGGAACTCCACGTCTATCCCCGATTCTATCGTCATTTACCTTACAAGAAGATTATTCCCTATCAAAAAAGAATCATTGTGATGTGATAAATGCTTAATTTTAAGCCCATATAAAATATCCATCATAATGAGAAACTTTACAATGTGCTTTTTAGCCGTTTTTCTGTGCTTCAATACAATGGCACAAACCCATCAACAACTGGCAAAAACTACCATTCCGCTTTCCCGCATAGAGCGTGTCACACTTCCTAAGGTGAACAACAAACTTTTGAAGGAAAAAGAATTGAAGGAAAGAGCCCTCACCAAAGCTCGTGCTATTCAATTTGCCGAACCCATTGAAGTAAGCATTACACCCCAAACACATGGTACTTGGGAAAACCTCAAAAATGGATATGCAGTATGGAAATTGAAGGTATATTCCCCCAATGCTTTATCGCTCAATTTGGGATTTCATCAATTTTTCTTACCCAAAAACAGCCGCTTTTTTATCTATTCTCCTGACTACAAAAAAGTCTTAGGCCCTTTCACTGCAAATGACAACGAACTCCACAAACAATTGTGGACTCCAATCATTGAAGGAGATGAAGTCGTATTGGAGCTTCAAATTGACAGTGAACAGATTCCTCATCTGGCATTGGAATTGGGTACAGTGAACCACGATTTTATGGGTTTTGGTCAAAAACTACTTTCAGGTTCATGCAATTTGGATGTGATTTGCGGCACTCCCGATGGTTGGCCACGAGTAGATGATTATAGAGACATTATTCGCTCAGCAGCAGTCTATTCTGTTGGAGGGACTTTGGCATGTTCGGGCGCACTCATCAACAATGCCCGCAATGACTGTACTCCTTATTTCCTCACCGCCGACCATTGCGGCGTACGTACAGGCAATGCCCCATCGGTGGTAGTTTATTGGAATTTTGAAAACAGCACCTGCCGACAACCCAATACTCCTCAAAGTGGTGCGTTTGGCGATGGCACTTTGGACGACTTCAATTCAGGCAGCACATTTAGGGCTACCTATGGCGCAAGTGATTTTACGCTCATAGAATTGGACGATCCCGTTTCGGAAACAGCTGAACCCTATTTTGCAGGTTGGGACAGAGAAAACCACTTGCCAGATGGAGCGATTTGTATTCATCATCCAAATACAGACGAAAAACGCATCAGTTTTGAAAACAATCCTTGTACGCTTTCCAATTTTGGTGGCTCGATGCCCAATACACATGTAATGGTAAACGATTGGGACACAGGAACAACTGAACCTGGTTCGTCTGGCTCACCTTTGTTCAACTTGAATAAACAAATCGTTGGTCAATTGTCGGGAGGAGGCGCAGCTTGTGGCAACAACGAATCTGATGAATTTGGATGGGTTAAAGTTTCTTGGGAGGGTGGCGGAAGCCCTCAATCTCGCCTCAAAGATTGGTTGGACCCCGATGGTATTGGCGTTTTGAACTTGAACGGAAAAGATTGCAGTTATGGATTGACTCTGAGCCAAAGTTTTGTGGAAGTCTGCAATCAAAACATCGACAGCTTTGCATTTGATTTGACGCTGACAGACAACTTTTTAGGCAGCGTAGGGGTTTATTTGGAGGTCATTCCACAGGGTTTAGAGGTGAACTATTCGGCTAATCCAATTCCAACAGGTGGTACAACAATGGTTAATCTGAGTAATTTATCCACATTAGCGGCAGGAACATATAGTTTAGAATTTTTCGCTACAGATGAGTTTGATACAGGAACCACCGTTTTTACCTTTACCATCGTTGAAGATTTGCCGACCACTCCAATGTTGGCAAATCCTGCTAATGACCAAACAGAGGTACTTACCAACCCTACTTATGAGTGGAATTTGATAGACGATGCGACTTACAGCATTGAAGTGGCACTCGATGAAAATTTTGCAGAGGTGGTGATTGGTGCAGATAATTTGAACAACGAAACTTTTGTAGGCACTACTTTAGATACCGAAACAACCTACTATTGGCACATCAAAGCGACCAATGTATGTGGAGAAGGAGAATGGTCAGAAACTTTCCGTTTTACAACTGCCGACATTCGCTGTACGGTTTTGCAGGCAAGTGATTTGCCAATCAGCATACCAGGTTTTCCCCCTACTACCATTACTTCAAAGTTGGAGGTAAATGAGTTGGGTACGATTGCGGGCATTGAAGTGGTCAATCTTCGAGGCACTCATTCCTACATAGGCGATTTGGAGTTTGTATTGGTTAGCCCTGCGGGAACAGAGGTGACTTTGATTAGTGGTCAGTGTGGAGAAGCATCCGATTTTGACATCAACTTTAGCGATCAAGCGGCTGCATCACCTCCTTGTCCTTATACCGATGGCAATGCTTACCGACCTGCCAATCCACTATCTGCTTTCAATGGAGAAAGTCCAATTGGTATATGGACACTGCGTGTAAGGGATTCTTTCCCTGGAGACGGCGGAAGTTTGAATAATTGGGGGTTGCAAATTTGTACAGCACCCGATTTTGGGCTGTTGGCTTCAGCAGGAGTGACGGCTTGTGTGAATGCACCATTTGAAATCCCCATAACGGTTGGTGGTGCATTTGAAGATAGTGGTGTAACAATGAACATCAACGGTTTACCTGACGAAACAGAGTTGAGTTTCAGCGAAAACCCAGCCACTCCCGGTAGTACCGTTACTGCAATAATCTCCAATATCACTGCAATTGGCGTGTATGCGCTTACCATATCGGCTTCTGATGGTATGCACAACAGTTTTACACAAACCAGTTTAACTGTATTACCCCCAGTTGCTGCATCGCCAACCCCCACTTCACCTGAAACCGAGAGTATTGTTGCAGGATTGAATGTAAACTTCAATTGGAGTATTTTGGGGGGCATTACGGGCTATCATCTTGAAGTGGCTACAGATGAAACATTTACAGATATTCTTGTTTCCGAAATCACCCCAAGTATTGGCTATAAGGCCTCTAATTTGGACGGCAACACGGTTTATTATTGGCGCATCAGCGGCGTAAATGTTTGTGGAGATGGCCCTTGGTCAGAAACTTTTAACTTCCGAACACCTCAACTTATTTGTAATCAAGGTACATCGGATGAAATCGTAGAGATTGGTAGTGACGAACCTGATGTATATACTTCGACCATTACCATTGCAGAAGATGGATTGATAACAGATGTGAATGTATCTGATATTATTGGTTTACACACCTTTGTAGGGGATTTGACTTTTACACTTATTTCTCCTGCTGGCACTGAGGTAATTTTATTGAGCCAAGAATGTGAGGGTGCTCAAAACTTCAATATCAGTTTTGACAACGATGCAGAAACAAATATTTCTTGTCCAATCAATCTCGGAAATACACACCGACCCAATGAAAGTCTGGATTTGTTTAAAGGAGAAGATGCAAAAGGTCTTTGGACATTGCAAGTAGAAGACGGAGGCTTTTTTGATGGTGGCCAACTGCAATCTTGGAAATTGCAGGTTTGTACCGAACCCGATTTTTCACTGACCAGTCTTCCAGAAATCATTACGGCTTGCCCCAACCAAACAGCTACTTTTTCGCTCAATGTGGGAGATGCTTTTGATGCAACTGCTGGCGTGAGTTTGACCGCAGAGGAATTGCCTTTGGGTACAACTGCCAATTTTAGCGAACCCAATACATCGCCTGGTGCTACTGTTGAAGTAACCGTTGAAGGATTGACCGTTGTAGGAGATTACACCTTTGTTTTCACAGCAACTGACGGAACGGAAACCACCACTACGGAGGTGAATATCACTATTTTAGGAGAAGTGACAGGGGTGACGCTTTTGGCAGGACCTATCAATGGAACAAACCTTGATTTACTCACCACAAATTTGGCTTGGGTGGATATCGAAGGAATCAATGCTTATGAAGTAGAACTTTCTACAACTGCCGATTTCAGCACCACCGCACTTTTAGAAACTGTCAATGACGCAACGAACTTTGATACGCCTTTGTTGGATGGAAACACTACCTATTACTGGCATGTTCGTGGGGTAAACGATTGTGGTGCAGGAGCTTGGTCGGATGCTTTCCGCTTTACGACTCCCAACATTGTTTGCAGTCAAACAGAAGGTTTGGAAATGCCAGTAGTAATTGACGCAGCCACTCAACAAGACTACAATAACACAATAAACGTTGTTACAGAAGGAATTGTGAAAGATGTAAATATTTCTCTAAACGGAACACACAGCTATATTGGCGATTTGATTTTCACGCTTATCAGTCCTACAGGTACAGAATTGGTTTTAGTCAATCAACTGTGTACTGAAAGTGAAACCTTTAGCATCACTTTCGATGATGAAGCAGACCTTGCCATTCCTTGCCCCTATGATGATGGAGGTTCTTATTTGCCTGAAAATGCGCTTTCTACTTTCAATGGTGAATCAGCATCAGGTATTTGGACGCTTCGAGTGCGGGACAATGCGGAAGCAGATGGTGGTTCGCTGGACAATTGGAACTTGGCTGTATGTGTTGAACCACAAGAGGTTTTGATGCCCGTTGCAAGTTTTACAGTAGGAATTGACGGTTTGGATGTGTTTGTGTCGGACAAGTCGGACAATGCGGAATCGTGGTTGTGGGATTTTGGCGATGGAACGACTTTTGAAGGTCAAAACCCGCCGATTCACACCTACACAGATGGCGGCGAATACACGATTTGTTTGACTGTCACCAACCTTGCAGGTGAAAATACGACTTGCGAAACGGTGAACATTATCGTTGGCATTGACCCGATTTTGACAAACAACTTGATTCGCTTCTACCCCAATCCTACCAACGATTTGCTCTACATTGACTTTGATACTTCGCTTCAAATGGAGGTTACGCTGCAAGTTTTTGGCGTAAATGGTCAGCAAATCCTTCAACGTGAACTAACTACTGCCGAAACTACTTCGACTGCAATGGTGGATTTGTCCAACGTTGCAACGGGTGTTTATTTTGTTCGATTGACTTCAAATGATTGGACGGTAGCAAAGAAGGTGGTGAAGGATTAGAATGGGATTTATGCTGTTTGAGATGAAAGATATATTGTCCCCTTGTTTCACTGTTGTGGTGAAATGAGGGGATTTTTTTTTGTGCGGATTGTCAATTCTATTGGATATTCATTAAAAGATGAATATTTTTGGCAAATATCAGATTTGTTAGATAAATGGAATAAGTAGATTAACTAATTTGATGTAAAAAACAAACCAACTAATGACTATTAACGAAGCTATATTACAAACACTAGAAGATGTAAAGAAATTAATGACTTCTAATGAGGTCTATAAGCATATAATTGCCAATAACTATTGCGATTTCGACAAAGCGAAAACACCAGCCTCTACTATCTCTGCTTTGCTTGGTAATTTTATTAGAGATGAAGATAGTAGGGTAAAAAGAATAAGAATGAACAATGGTAGTTTTTGTTATTATCTCGCTAAATATGAAGACGAGCTAAAACCTAAACAACTTAATGTTTTTGAAAATACTAAAAATACTATTGATTATTCATGGGTACAAACCCATTTAGATATAGTAAAATACCTGAAAGATAAAAAAGGTAATCAAAAAGAGTTGATTGATTTATTGAAATCTTTGAAGATAAACTTACATTTCGCACCTCTAATACAAAAATATGAAATTAGGTAAAAAGGTCTTAAACTTGCA
Organism: Chitinophagales bacterium; assembly: GCA_041392475.1. Lineage (NCBI taxonomy): Bacteria > Pseudomonadati > Bacteroidota > Chitinophagia > Chitinophagales > Chitinophagales bacterium. The sequence continues at coordinate 688,141 of JAWKLZ010000002.1, forward strand.
CCATGGTAAGCAAAGAATTATTACATCAAACAAAAGTTTTAGACCATTTAGGCTTAGTATCAGGTATGTGTAAAGAATTAGACATAGCTGGAATAATTGACCGAGAAATTCCCGTCAAAAGTCCAGACAAAATACTAAGCACAGGTCAAGGGGTAGTGAGCTTGATATTGAATGGATTAGGCTTTGTGAATAAACGCTTGTATTTAGTGAGCCGTTTTTTTAAAAACAAACCAATCGATAAATTATTGGATGTTAGTTATCTAACACCAGAGCATTTGAATGATGATCCTTTGGGTAGGACATTAGATGCTGTTTATGAGTATGGAGTCAATAAGTTGTATGCCTTGATTAGCTACTTTACGGTTCAACATTTATCGAAGCACTATGATTTAGATTTAGGCTGTTCAAAAGTCTAAAAAAAATCCTCGTATTTTTGAGTCGCTAAACAATCAAAAAAACAAGGAATATGTCTAAAAGACTCCATGAAGATAGTCTAAAAAACTGGAAAGTCAAAGCAATATCAAGACGAAAAGAAAATGATTATCTGAAAAAGAGAGAGAAGGAATTAATTTAGACTTTGGACGAAATTTGTGTTTAGTGATTACAAATTTTGTATGGTATTGAACCAGTTACGATTAAACCAACCATTTAAGGCAGCATTATTTGGACTCTTGAAAATTATCCCATAAGTTCAAGAGTCCAAATAATGGTTTGAGTCACAAAAAACTAACTGTCAAATACTTGAAAACAAGCATTTTTCAAGTATTTGATAACTCTAAATCTGTCCAAAGTCTAAACCTATAGACAATACTAATTTTCCTTTTAGTGGCATTGATATTGCTTATGGAAATGATGACCTTGGAATGGGGGATCGAGATAGAACGGGAATATCTTCTGAAAATTATCAAGGTTCTACTCCTGAAACAACTAACCCTCCTGATAACTTCTACTTTTCCGACATCAAACTCCGCATCCACCAAGATGATAATTTTTTTCAAGGAAAAACGGCAGCAGATGTTCAATACGCCGCTGTCAACCAAGATGCCCGCTACCCCGATGGAAAATACGACCTCTACGCCAAAGCCACAACGGTCAAAAACGCAGAACACGAATCGGACAAAGAAAACCCCACCGAAATAGAAATCGACAACTTCCGCCCCTACATCACCAATCTCAAAGTAGAAGAACTCGTTGGCAACAGTCCAATACTACTCTACGAAGCAGATTGGATATGGAATGGTGATTTTTTGTGTTATGGCACACAAGACTCCCCCATAGGAAACGTCAAAACCATGACTGATGCAACCTCTGATATACTCATTACTTTAGAAACCAGTGAAGCCATGACAAGCTTAAACTTAAAAGTTGACGATACAGGCAATGGACAAGGCTTCTACTTTACCGCCAACAATGCTATGACTTCCCTCAATAGTGAAAATACCAAATGGCAAATTATTGTTCCCAACGAACAGTTTCCCGAATTTGCCAATGGCATTCAAACTCTCCACATCACTGGACATGACAAAGCCACTACTTTAAACAATCTATTGGGCTTCTCTGACAGTAAGTCAGTGCTTATATCGAAGAACCGCTTGCTTGTATGGCAACCATTGAAGTAGAAGGAGGCGGAGAAGGACCTGCCGCTTCTATTGACTTGGGGGCAGGTACTCAAAGCATCAATGTCTATTTGGACGGAAACATTTACTTGCAGAATCAAATCATTGATGTTCCACAAGAAAATGCAGAAACCGAACTTGCCCTCAGCTTCAATGTCACCCCAGCCAGTGGTTCAGGTCAATGTGATGAAAGCATTGTAGCAACTGCCAGCAATGGGTCAGGCAACTATACCTATACAGTGGACAACAGTTCCAATTTGTCCAACCTTTGTACAGGAACGCACCAACTCACTGCAATAGACACAGAAACAACTTGTAGCATCACTACTACTTTCACGGTAAATGCCCAAGTAGGCAAACCCAATCACGACATCGTCACCACATTTATCCTCTATCCCAATCCCTTCAATGATTTGGTGACTATTACCACATCGCTCGAACAGTTAGCTCCAGGCGACAACAGCCCTATTCCCGTCACCATTAGCATTTACAGCAGTTCGGGAAGTCACGTTTTGACGGTTTACAGTGGCACCTTAGCCCCCGAACAAACCCACACCTTCCCAGTTGATGTCAGCAGTTTCAACAGTGGAACCTACATTTTCACCATTGAAGCACTCGGACAAGGAAAAAGCCTGATGGGAGTGAAGAATTGAGAAACAAGGCATTACACCTCAATGAATACAGCACAGTATCGAATATTTACCCTCTTCGATGCTGCGTTTTTTACTTCATTGAAAGGTCTAAAAAATCCATAGCTTATTTTTTGATGCACATTCTTTTTAGATTTTTAGGAAAATTATCCAAAAAATTGCATCTTTGCACTCCGAAAATCGAAAGTAAAATTATTCAAAGATATGTCGAAGATTTGTGAATTAACTGGCAAAAAACCTATAACAGGTAACAATGTATCGCATTCAAATAGGAAAACGAAACGCTGGTTTCATCCTAATATTCAGAAAAAGCGATTTTACATTCCAGAGGAAGATCGTTGGATCAGCCTTAAAATTTCCACCTCTGCATTGAGAACCATTGACAAGAAAGGTATTTATGAATACCTAAAAGAGGTTCAGAGTAAAACTGGTAAAAAATATTTGCAGTCTTAAAAATTATTTAAAAGGTAGTAGGAATCATGGCAAAGAAAAGCAAAGGTAATCGTTTGAAGGTTATTTTGGAGTGTACAGAACATAAAGAAACGGGTCTTCCTGGAACTTCTCGGTATTCTACTTTTAAAAACCGAAAAAACACTCCTGCTCGATTGGAATTGAAGAAATACAATCCAATTTTGAAAAAACATACTGTTCATAAAGAAATAAAATAATCCGTCATGGGAAAAGTATCAAAAAACTCAAGAGTAACACGTGGTGCGGGTAGCGAAAACAGCAAAAATCACGTAAAAATCGTTGTAAGTGAAAAAGATCCTAAAACAGGTTCTTATGTTTACAAGGAAAAAATGATACACAAAGATAAATTAGACGAATATCTAAAGAACATTCAATAAGTTCCTTAGATTTCGGTGTAACCATATTAAGTGGTAGATTATGACTATAATTTATTCACTTTTTTGGAGGCTTCTCTTTTGCAGCGATAAAGGAGAAGCCTTTTGTTATTTCATTTTTCCTAAAAGTTGCGTTTCAAAAATAACTTTACAAAGTTCATTTCATTAAATGGCTGAGTGCAAAGTGTATTTTTAATTTTTATTCTTATTTTAATTTTCATTTGTTCCAAAGTCACTTAACCTATGTCTTTCTTCAAGAATCTATTCTCCAAAAACAAAAAAGAAGACCTCGACAAAGGCTTAGAAAAAAGTAGTCAGAATATTTTTTCTAAACTATCTAAAGCTGTTGCGGGAAGAACAGAGATTGATATGGATGTACTCGACAGTATCGAGGAAGCACTTGTAGCTTCTGATATTGGCGTAGATACAACTATCAAGATTATTGAGCGATTGGAGGCAAGAGCAGAACGTGATAAATACCTCAATGTGAATGAAGTTTATCAAATGCTCAAAGATGAAATCATTGATTTGCTTTCTGAAAACAATACGCCTGACTACACCGATTTTGAGATTCCCGACACTTGCGGACAGCCTTATGTGATGATGATTGTAGGGGTAAATGGAACTGGCAAAACAACTACGGTAGGAAAATTGGCGTATCAGTTTGAAAAACAAGGTAAAAAAGTGGTGATGGGAGCAGCGGATACTTTTCGGGCTGCTGCAATTGAACAACTCGCTGTATGGGCAGACCGAGCTGGAACTGAGGTTATCAAACAGAAAATGGGTTCGGATCCTGCGGCAGTTGCGTATGATACGGTGAGTGCTGCTGTTTCGAGAAACTATGATGTTTGTTTGGTAGATACTGCTGGGCGTTTGCACAACAAAAAACACCTGATGGAAGAGTTGAGCAAGATTAAACGAGTAATGAAGAAAGTGGACAGCGATTTCCCGCATGATGTGATGTTGGTCTTGGACGGTTCTACGGGTCAAAATGCACTGGAACAAGCCAAACAATTTACAGAGGCTACGGAGGTTACTTGCATTGCAATTACCAAATTAGATGGTACTGCAAAAGGTGGTGTGGTAATCGGCATTGCAGATCAATTCAAAATTCCTATTAAGTACATTGGCGTTGGAGAAGGGTTGGAACATTTGCAGGTCTTCAATAAGAAAGAGTTTGTAGATAGCTTATTCAAAATTTAATCGCAGATTTTTTTTTTGATTTCGCAGATAAGGAACAACGCTGAAAACTTAGTTTAGAAAAACAGGATACATTGATTTATGAAAACAAAAGTTTCTGCTACCCAAAGCAATAAGGTAAATGTGGTAACGCTTGGTTGCTCCAAAAATATTGTGGATTCGGAAGTATTGATGAATCAATTGAAGGGAAACGATATCGCAGTGACGCATGAAAGTGATACGGCAGATGCCAATATTGTGGTGGTAAACACTTGTGGTTTTATAGATGTAGCCAAACAAGAATCTATTGACACCATTCTACATTATGCTTCTGCAAAAACCCAAGGAAGCATTGAAAAACTCTATGTAACAGGCTGTTTATCGCAACGCTACAAAGACGACTTGGAAAAAGAAATTCCCGAAGTAGATGCGTATTTCGGAACGCTTGACCTACCTTTTTTGCTGCAAGAACTGGGCGCAGACTACAAACACGACCTTATCGGAGAACGCTCTTTTCTCACAACTCCTCCTCATTATGCTTACCTCAAAATTTCGGAGGGCTGCAATCGAACTTGCTCTTTTTGTGCTATTCCGCTGATGCGTGGCAAACACGTTTCCAAAACCATCGAACAAGTAGTGACCGAGGCGAAGAACTTGGTGAGAAATGGAGTGAAAGAAGTCATGCTCATAGCGCAAGAACTGACTTACTACGGTTTAGATATCTACAAAAAACGAGCATTGTCAGATTTATTGCGGGCTTTGTCGGATGTCAATGGATTGGAGTGGATACGAATGCACTATGCTTACCCCTACAAATTTCCGCTTGAAGTGATGGATGTGGTTCGAGAACGACCCAATATCTGCAATTATTTGGACATGCCTTTGCAGCACATCAGCGATTCTGTTTTGAAGCGAATGAAGCGACACATTACCAAAGCAGACACCTATGAACTCATACACAACATACGCCAAAGAGTGCCGAATATTGCATTGAGAACTACGCTTTTGGTTGGCTTCCCTGGCGAAACGGAGCAAGATGTAGAGGAATTGGCACAATTTGTTCAAGAGGCTCGCTTTGAACGTTTGGGCATTTTCCAATATTCTCACGAAGAAAATACTTCTGCCCATGAATTGGAGGACGATGTGCCAGAAGAGGTAAAAGCAGAACGAACGGCTTACATCATGGATATTCAAGAGGGTATTTCTGCCGAATTGAACCAACAAAAAATTGGTAAAACCTTCAAGGTATTGTTCGACCGAAAAGAAGAAGGGTATTTTATTGGCCGCACAGAATACGATTCACCCGAAGTCGACAATGAGGTCATTGTAGATGCTGCAAAAAATTATGTGCGAATTGGAGATTTTGCAGATGTGAAAATTCACGATGCAGGGGAATTTGATTTGTATGGAAATGTAGTTCAATAAAACCACATTTTTCGCTTTTATCTATTTTGTTCATTTTTATATACGTCTCAACACTTTCAAAAACCTATAATAACCAACACTTTATACGCTCAACATTTTCCTCCACAGCAATACCTGCTATCACACATACGGGTTTTCTTTAGTGACCCCTATCACCTCTTTGCGTCTTATTCATGGTTTTACTCACTAAATTAAACAAATATAACCATGGATTTTAACTTCGCAGAAATGAGCCAAACTTGGGCTGAACAATTAGCAGGATGGGCTCCAAAAATTCTTTCCGCAATCGTTGTTTTAATTATTGGATTTTGGATTGTAGGTTGGATCATCAAAATTTTAGGCAAATCAATGGATCGTGCCAAAATGGATAAAGATGTACAGCCTTTCTTAAAATCCCTCACCAGTGTTCTACTCAAAATCTTGGTACTAATTACCGCAGCAGGTATTGTAGGCATTGAAGTGACTGCTTTTGCAGCGTTGATAGCTGCTGGCGGATTGGCTATTGGTATGGCACTTCAAGGAACACTCGGACATTTTGCATCAGGCGTGATGATTCTATTGTTCAAACCTTACAAAGTTGGCGACTTGGTGGACATTCAGGGGCAATTGGGACACGTTGAAGAAATTCAAGTTTTCAATACTTTGATTGCTACTTTGGACAGCAAAAGGGTGATTATTCCAAACGGACTTGCTACAAGTGGCATTATGACCAACCTTACTACCAAAGGAAAATTGAGGGTAGATTTGAATGTAGCAATGCCTTATGAAGAAGATTTTGACAAAGTGCAGGGCATTATCAAAAACGCATTGAATAAAGTGCCTTTTATATTAGACGACGAACCAACTATTGAAATTGAAAAGTTTGGCGAACACAACATTCTTTTGGCAGTTCGACCTTATGCAACTCCTGAAAGTTATTGGAATGTTTATTTTGAATCTTACAAAGAAATCAAAAAAGCATTTGGCGAAGCAGGTATTGAAGTAGCTTATCCTGTCAGAAGAGTAAAGCAAATGTCTTAAATTAGATTTTAATGCCCTGACTCATAGCAAATTGCTTGACATAAAAAGATGGCATTGCTGCAAAACTTGGATTGGTGATTTTCGACTAATCCAAGTTTTGTAGTATTTTGCAGTTTCTATTTCACCATTTGACAATCCAAATGAAAAAAATCAAACCCATTATCCCTGAACCTACGTTTCTCTCCAATAATTCTACCACTTACTCCCCTCCTATTCGCATAGTTCTTCCCACCATCTTTGGAATGAAAACCGTCAATGCTTATTTGTATTTGCATCCAGAACCTACGCTCATTGATTGCGGAGAAAATTCGGATGCGAGTTGGCAAACCCTTCAAAAAGAACTGGCTGCAAATGATTTAAAAATTTCAGACATCAAAAAAGTCATCATTACCCATGCACACATAGACCATATTGGCATGGCGGGCAGAATATGCGAACACAGCGATGCTGAAATTTGGGTATCGGAATACGCCTACGATTGGGCTGTCGATTTGGAGACAATGCGTAAACTTCGCCTCCAAATTATTTCAGAAGGCTTGGAGGCAATGGGAGATTCTCCTGTAAATGGTTTGTTCAAAAGCATTTTCACCAAATTCGATAGTTATTGGTTGCCCATTCCTGCAAATCGTGTCAAGACATTTCCTATGGAAGGCTCGCTGCAATTTGGCGGACAAACATGGCAAATTATCTATGCACCAGGACATTGCATTAATCAGGTGTGCTTTTATCAGCCAGAAACCCTTCAATTATTTTCGGCAGATATGTTGTTGAAAATCACGCCCACGCCTGTCATTGACGCATGTTTAGAACCGCCTTATACTCGAAATAAAAGCATTCTTCAATTGTTGGACTCCTACGACAAATTTTCAAAATTGAACATCAACATTGTTTACCCGGGTCACTATGAACCTTTTGACTATCCAAAAGTTATTATCGAAAAACAATTGAGTCGAATCCACCAAAGAAAAGCAGAATGTTTGAAGTGGATAAGTGAAGGAGTTTCCGATTTTTTTGGTTTGATACAAAAACTGTACGGCAAAAACTTTTCTTTGCCCACCATTCCTATGCTCGTAGGCTATTTGGACTTACTGCTGGCAGAAAATAGTATTTTTGTACTAAAAACAGCCGATGGATTGCGGTATTTTGCCATTTAATTTTTAATTTCGCTTTGTAAAGAATCTATTCTTTAGTGATATTTTGAACAATGGCTTTTTCTTGCTTCAAAATCCATACTCCATAACTCATACTATATTCATTCACTTATGATACCAATCCTACTTCAACAAGTGCTATTTGTGATTGCTTTGGGCACAACTGCCTACTTTTTTCGCCGCAGAGTATTGGAAATCAGTGGCAACATTAAACTGGGTAAAGCCGAGGATAGAAGCGGCAATGTTGCTCAAAGATTGCAGAACATGGCACTGTTGGCATTTGGTCAGAAAAAAATGTTTCGCCAATTCACCCCTGCAATCATGCACTTTTTCATTTATGCAGGATTTTTATTGATTAATATTGAAGTATTGGAAATCGTATTGGATGGGCTATTTGGCACACACCGCATGTTCGCCCCAATTTTGGGTGGATTTTACACCTTCCTAATTGGCTTTTTTGAATTGTTAGCAGTTGCAGTAATTATCGCCTGTGTAGTTTTTCTCATTCGCCGAAATATTACAGAGAAAGCTCGCTTCAAGGCAAAAGAAATGGAAGGTTGGCCAGGACTGGACGGCAATTTGATTTTGGTCATTGAAATTGTGTTGATGACCGCCATTTTGACCATGAACGCTGCAGACCTTACACTTCAAACACAATATGCGTCTGCACATTACCACACAACAGGCACCTTTTTGGTATCGGGATTGTTTGCTCCCGCATTTGCAGGGTTTTCTGAAACTGCTTTGATAATCATTGAACGCACAGCATGGTGGGCGCACATTTTAGGCATTTTTGCTTTCTTGGTGTATGTCACCTATTCCAAACATTTGCATATTTTCTTAGCCTTCCCAAATGCTTATTTTGGTGCATTGGATCAAGGTGAACAAAAGGGCGAGATGAAAAACATGCCCAAAATTACGGAGGAAATCAAGTTGATGCTGAACCCTGATGCCCCGATGCCCGAAGAAGATGTCAATGCTCAACCCGAAAAATTTGGCGCAAAAGATGTGACCGATTTGACTTGGAAAAATATGTTGGATGCCTATTCCTGTACAGAATGTGGTCGCTGCACTGAAGCTTGCCCTGCCAACCAAACGGGGAAATTGCTTTCGCCTCGAAAAATAATGATGGATACTCGGGATAGAGCCGAAGAGCTGGGGGCGGCAAAAAGAGCCAATGGTATAGATTTTGAAGATGGTAAATCATTGCTTCACGATTATGTTTCGGTGGAAGAACTGCGTGCCTGTACTACCTGCAATGCTTGTGTGCAAGAATGTCCTGTGAGCATCAATCCGTTGAACATCATTATGGAATTGCGTCGTTATTTGATTTTGGAGGAATCCAATTCTCCAGAAGAATGGAATTTAATGTTCAACAATATCGAAACCAACTACGCAGTTTGGAAATTCAACCCCGATGACCGAGCAAATTGGATGATGGAGTTAGAAACAGAAACGGAGAACAATTGAGTTTTTTTCTTAAAACATAGTCCTATTCCTGCTCACAAGATATAAGAAACAGAAAATAAAAAATGAGATGCCTATTATCCATCCAAAAGTAAGGAAAGATACAGAATCTAACTCAATCGGTTTTGGGTTGCCAATATGCACAAATGTTGCCCAAAAGTAAGGAGGAAGTAACCGATTGGGCTCTGTCTCCAAGTATTGCAGTTTGGCACTCCGCAACGCATCATTCTTAGATTGTCCTTCCAATAAATTGACATGTAAATTCAACATAATCTCGGCAGATGCTTTGTCATTGACACTCCACAGACTTGTGATGATGCTCGGGCAACCTGCATACAAAAATCCCTTGGACAAACTCATGATACCTTCTCCAGGTATATACGTTCCAGAACCTGTATTGCATGCACTCAATATGGCCAAATCCACATCTAATCGAATATTGAACAATTCGTACGTTGATAAATAATCGTCTACAAAATGAATAGTACTGAACATTGGGTCTGCTTGACTCAAACAAGCATGAGTGGCTAAGTGCAGAATACGCCCATTAGCTCTATTTTTCATAAAATTTTGCTTAGTAGCCTCTTCCTTCAAAAACACCTTGCCATTCATCATATCCCCCAATCGCTTTACCTCCAACTCACTTTCTGCCAATGTTTCAAGTTCTGTTGTCAAACAACTACCGTAGCTTTTAGTCGTATCAGACTTCACTTGTTTTTCAAACACAGGAGCAAATCCTATATAACTACCCTTCGCCACACTTTTGCTACTTTCTTCTAAACCTTCTAATAACAAGGTTGCAGAATAAGCATAACTAAGGCTGTATTCTTCTATCAAATAATCAAGATTTGCTAAACTAAAATCTATTTTTTCAACATTATTGGGATATTGTACCAGCAATGCTTCAAAGGGAATATACCCCATGATTCCATCAGGAATAACAGTGAGCGACTTAATCTGATTTGTTAGATTTTTTTCAGGCAACATATCTTTCACCAAATATTGGTATATCCAGTGAGCAGATTGCAGATAAGCCAAATATGCTTCCTTTACATCTGCTGTTTGAAAAGGATTAAGTTTTAAACTTTGTACCAATGTTTCAAAATGTTGTTGTAACACTATGTCATTAGGAGTCTTGCGTACTTCAATGCTATTAGCATTAATAACAAAAACATATACATTCTGTTTTCCTACAAAATATTCAAGTAAAGTTTCATCCTTATCTTTTAACTTTGTTTGAAGTTCTTCAATCGAAGCCACTTCAATGTTGTACTTTAAATGATAATAATCAGGAAAATCTCGCTCAAGGGTATCAATCAATCCTTGATATTCTTGTGATAAATCAAATATTTTTGATTCCCAAAAAGACATTTTTAGACTATCTGCATTATCCTTAGATTTTTGTTTTTTTTCAAAAAGTTTGCGTTCATAAAATTCCATATCCCGCTTCAAATCTTCCTCTCGCTTCAATATAGTAGTTGGAATATTGGAAAACAATAGTGCCTTCGATTCTTTAATGGCTTCTAATAAAATGGCAGCTTTGTTTTTTTCTGCAAATTGGAAAGCTTTTTGGAGGTATTGATTAGTGACTTGCACAGAATCAACCCCATTTTTGCCAAACCAATCCGATAGTTCAATAGCCGTCTGAATACTTTTTTCATATATTGGTAAAGCTTTGGCAGCCAATGTATGTTTTGAAGCATCTGCCTGAAAATCACGCCTCATACTATCCATCGCACTGATAGCCAGTTCAAAACTATCAAGAGCACCCTTCAATAAATCAATCTGCTTCTTTTCTTTTTGAAACGATAAGGTCAATAACGTCCCCTTCAATTCCAGTATTTCCGTGATACTATTCCTATCGTTCACGTTGTTCAGGCTTGGATTAGTATATATATCTTCACTATTAAAATCAAGAGATACTGCTATCAATGCTTTTTGACAATAAGCCAAAGCAATATCTACCTGATTCAGTTCGTAGTAGATTTCTGCAATTCTCCTATAACTGTCAGCAGTCTCTTTATGTCTTTCTCCATATTTATCTTTCCTGATTCGTAGTGCATCTTCGTTTAGCCTCAACGCTTTTTGATATTCTTTACGCTCCTTATACACGGCACTCAATTGATCGTAAGTAACATCTATATACCCCTGATTATCTTGATTAATCTCAAAGGATTTTTGAGCAAAATAAAAGCTTGTATCGTATTTACCTAAATCAAAATGCGTTTTTGAAAGATTATTGTAACAAATAATTGTATTTTCTATCTCATTAGAATTCAAACCACTATGAGTTATTTCTAAGCTTTTGTAAAAGTATTGAAGTGCTTCATCAAATTCTTTTTGGTATAAATGCGCCAAACCAATATTTGCATAAATTTCTGCACAATCAAGACTCTGTTCACCTCTTATTTTTTGAAAGATAAGTATGGATTGTTGAAAAAAACTAATAGCCTGCTCATAATCACATTTAGCATAAAAAATAGCACCTATATTATTATACAGTGTTCCAATTGTAGTAGAGTCTGTACTATTCGCTTGCATTAACAAGGCTTTTTGGCTTATCTCTAATGCCCTATTGTAATCTCCCTTCAATTCATAGAACACTCCTAAAGTATAAAGAATGTTGGTCATCAAAGATACTTTATCTTCTTTTAAGGTCTCTCCAATCATTAAACTCTCATTGAGTGCGCATTCCATCTTGCTAAAATCTCCTACATAATAAGCCATAGTCCCAATGACAAATTTAACCCATGCATAATCTTCCCAATCTTGTTCACAAGCAAATATACTACATGCCTTATTGAAGAAATAAGCTGCATCATTCCATTTTTCTTCTGTATAAAATAATTGAGCCTGCTGCCAATATATTTTACCGAAAATTGGATGTTCTTCATATAACCCGACTCTATGTGCTTCTTCTATTGCAGACGCAATACAGTTCCTATTTTGGCTGAATGTTCCTATTTCAAAGTATAAAATTGACAACGCAATAGAACATTCTATAGATGCCTCAAATTGTTTCCTAAGTTGATAAATAGATTGTGCTTTTTTGATGTACAGTTCTGCTGTATCAAATATACCTAATTTGATGAGAGAGTCTGCCTTTGTTAAGTAGATATACGGAGGGAAGGCGCGCTCAAAATATATATTTTGAGCAGGTGAGACATTTGAAGAAAAACAACTAATAGAAGTAAAAATGGAAGCCGCTAGTATTAAACACCTAAAAAAAAGCATCGGCTTTGACATATTCAGCAATGTTATAGTAACTCGTTAGGTCGAAGTTACAATATCTATATCAAAACTGACGCTATTACTCCAAAAAATAAAGAATACTTATATTTTTATTGCTACATTAGCATGATAACTAAACGACTGCCTCCGCTTCTACTTCAACAGGAATATTTCTATCTGTGCCAGTAGAACTGCCATTTAAAAAAAAATCTACATCTGCATTGTACCCATGTGAATCAGGGACCAATTCTCCATCAAAAGTACCTGTACCTATGTATGCACCTGAAGAAACATTCCACAAAGCTTCAACTGGATTATTCGTGCAATTGGGTTCATTGGCAAATACAGAGAGCGTTATTTTTGTTGTGAAATTCTGAGGATTAGGCTCCTTTCCGATTACAGTAATAAGTATTTGACCTTTAGGCTTGCACTTAATTTTAATTACGTTAATATCAGGTTTTGACATATTTATAGCATCATATTTGATTAAAACGGTGTGCATTAATACCAAAATAGCGACTATTAATCAAATAAATTAATAGTCGCTTACTTTCCTTATGTGCATAATAAAATATGAGTGTAATGACTTTTGTTTTCTTGACTTTAGGTTTTTGAATTTCAAAAGGGATATGACTGAATTTCAAAAATAATCAACCATATATAAATATTTCTAACTATTTTTTTAGCTTAAACAAATTTCATAACAATTGCTTATTTCACATAACCGATTAAAACGATGAACCCTTGAAATTATATACAATAGCCACGTTTTAATCGTTGAGTATAGTGTAAGTGTAATGATTTGTTTCTAATTAAAAAAAGCATAGCTGAACCCTAAGAGTAGTCAGCTATGCATCAGCCTCCAATTATTTCATGGATAAACGAGCTGTATAACGATTGTTGCTGACTTTCACATACAGAACACTCTTTCTTCAAAAAGGTAACATAATTGGAATGTAATTTGCCCTTAAATACCTGTCGCTTTTCATTTTTTTAGACTTCTAAACAATTATTTATCAAGTAAAAAGTATCTTTGGAATAAATTTATTTTTTTTATTTTTTTTCTCATTCTCATCAATGAATGTTACCTTTTAAGAAAAAAGTGTTCTTCTAATGGATAAAGAAAGTTTCACACATTTTTTGAAGCAGGCACATACCTATTGTATTCCTCGATTAATAAAATTAACACATTCAAAAGCAGATGCAGAAGATGTTTTTATGGAATCAATACATCAATTTTGGCAAGATCTGCAAGACAATAAGGTAAAACATAAAGGGAATTTAAAAGCATTTATCTATATAAGTGCAAAAAATAAATGGCTCAATATACAAAGGAAGGAAAAAGGAGGAAAAAACAAAGTCTATTCAAAAGACACTGAAACTATTGAATCTCTTGAGGATAATAAAAAAAAGACTTATAGCGATGAAAACTTTGATCCATTGATAAAAGCTGAAAACCAAGCAAACAAAAACTTAAAAGATGAAAATCGTAAAAAAGCGATGAATGAAGCAATGAAACAACTAGACAAAAAATGTCAATCATTGCTTATTGAATCTATTGCTCACAAAAAAAAGCTAAAAGACTTACAAAAATCTCTTGGTTTCGTAAGTATCAATGCTATTAAGATGGCAAAATCTCGATGTCGCAAAACTCTACTCCAAAAAATTGCAATCATTCTAAATTCATCTAAAAACTAATTATGATGATTAACGACAAAGATTTTTCACTATTAGAATCCTATTTAGAGGGCACAATGACTGGCGATGCCAAAATATCTTTTGAAGAAAGGCTGAGAAAAGAAGAAGGTTTAAGTGAATACTTATCATTGATAATAGAATCAGATGCATTTCTTAAGGAGTTTGACAAGCAACAAAAAATTGAAGAATGGAAAAAGATTGTTCAAGACACTTCACCACAAACAGTTGAACCTACTAAATGGCTTCACACCATTCGCCATAATCCAATAGGTAAATATGCCTTTAGAATTGCTGCAATGTTGTTGCTTTTTGTAGCCATTTATTGGTTTATTCCTGTTTCTTACAATTCACCCGAGCAGTTGGCCAGTCACTATTGGAGCGAAACCGCTAATTTTTCGTATGCAGATGCTCGTAGAGGGGATACTCCTAAAAATATAGAAAATACTGTCAAAAAAATATACGAGCTTCACGAAACTGGTGATTATAAAGCCGCTTTAAATGCTATTCAAGAATTGTCTGTATCGGATGAAAAAATGACTTTGTTAAAAGGTAGTTGCTATTACAACTTGGGAGAAACTGACAGTGCCATTCGTACTTTTCAGCAAATCATCACTTTACAAAACAGTTATACCGAGGATGAGGCAAAATGGTATTTGGCTCTCTCGTATCTAAAAAAAGGAGATGGCAAAATGGGTATAAAAGAACTCCAAGAAATTATAGATAGAAAACTATGGAATCATAAACTAGCAAAAGTGCTATTGAAAAAACTTTCGTAACAAAATCCTATTAAAAACTAACCAAATAATTTTTCATTCTACTGTTTATTTCTTTCTATCTGTGTCGTAAAAGTGTTGTATAAACCCATGACTATAAAATAAAGAATACTCCCTATTGAAGCGGCCATCCACCAAATATTCACTTCAGGATACAGCCATATAACCATTGCATTACTCACCATACACAGCACAGTATTCGCTATGTTCAATACCATCATCTTAGAAGTTCGACTCGGATACAAGTATTTTATAGGCACAAAATGCAAAATCGCAAAGAACAAAATAAGCACTACATTCACCATTGAAGGAAAGGTAAATACGAAGAAAAGATAATGTACTACAATATTCCACAACACGGGAAAACCTACAAAATGAAAATCATCGGAAACCATTCCAGGAGTTCCATAATAAAACGCTGATATAATCAACATAACCACTACACAAGGCATTCGCCAAGTTTCATCCACAATAGCTACTTCATAGAAAAAATAAGTTGGTATAATGGCATAATTGGCAAAATCAATCACATAATCCATTGCCTTGCCATCAAAGTTTGGCAGCACCTTTTTGACCCGAAACAGCCGAGCAAAAGTCCCATCTATCCCATCAATAATCAATGCTATCAACAACCACATCATTGCCTTTTGCCATTCATGTGCGCTGATAGCCACAATAGCCATAAATCCAGCTACTGCTCCAGAAGCAGTAAATGCTTGCACTGACCAAGCCAATGTCTTTTCTAATAATGTAAATTTGCTTGTGTTAGCAAGTGTATCCATTGTTTATAGTATGTGTTTCTGTAAGGCAAATAAAATATATATTTTACAATCATATTAAATTTGTCAATTTAAAAAGATTTTATTATCAAATGACAATATCAGAAATAAGATGTGACCCACCTTCAATTTTATGGTCTAAAGGTCACTGCTCTTTGTTAAGAAAACAAAGATGATTTCAAAAAATCTTGTTTCGAACATATCATCCCTATTAGTTAAAGTACTCTCTTTTGCCCATAGTCGTTTGGCTATGGGCTTTTATATTAGAAACAACAAGTTAAATAATCAAAACTTATTTCATATTCAATAATTGATATGTTTTCTGTGTAGTACCAACCTTCAATGTTAGCCAATACGTGCCTATCGGATAGTTGGTCAAGTCTATATTTTTAAGCACCTTCTTAGCCTGCTCCAAACGTTCAGTCAGGACCTCTTGTCCCATTAGGTTGCTAACCGTCCATACCACATTTTCAGGACGTACCAATTCTATTTGCAGTTGATAATTTCCGTCACTTGGATTGGGAAAAATCAACAAACTTTGAAGACCAGATTGTTCCTCCTCAATATCGGTTGCAAACAAGGAAAGATAGCCATTTTTGAATTCAGAATCATTACCCGCAGGGTTGGTAGTCGTCAGCGAAACATCAAAATTCCCTTGTGATTGGTAGGTGACAATTGGGTTTTGAAGATTAGAAGTTGCAGGGTTTCCTCCTTCAAAAGTCCAAGACCAAGAGGTAGGAATATTCGTTGATTTGTCAAAGAAATTCACCGTTATAGGCACAGTTGCCTCCGTCACATTTGCCACAAAATCAGCTATTGGAGATTGATAAGATCGACTTCCTTTGGCATACCACACAGGGAATTTGGCTTCTGTTACCAAAACAAATGCATTGCCCGAAGGCGTAATTTTATCAGCAGCCATTGGCACTACTGCAATGATGGTATCGCCATTATTGATGGTACTGAAAGCCAAAGCATTGTCATTTGGAGAATAAGAAGGATAGTTGAGAATCGAATTGACAAATATATCCTTGGTTTTTCCTGTTTCGGTATTGGCAGCCACCAAAGTATTATCGCCCGTAAAACTGTTGATATAATCAAAGCTGACAATGTGAGGTGAGTTTTTGGCATAAGTCGGATTTCCTACTTGCACACCATCAGGTAAAGAAGAAAACAGTTTGAAGATATTTCCATTGTCAAATCCGTTTTTGCTGTTGTCCCATACCTTCAATATGCCAATGTCCCAATAGTTTGTTTCTGATCCAAAATTACTACTCAAAAGATTCAGCGCATCATACAAAATATACTGCCCTGTTGGATCCCACTCAATAACATCCGCATATTGTGGCTCACTTTCGTCCACACCTTCCGCCGTTGAAGGATTGGAAAGCAGGTATTGTCTGGATTCGCCAGTCACCAAATCCTGCACATAAATAGATCGGTCAATAAAAATACTCACCAAAGCCACTTTTCGACCATCAGGCGAAATCGCCACATTGTCCCATTCAGCAGTTTCACTAATTTGCTGTGGGCCAGTGCTACCATTCAAAGACAATTCATACACATGCTTGTCGTCAGATACGAAATAGCCAGTCGTCCCATTTTCTTCCACACTCGGTTTTCTGATTGCAGGAAAAGCATCCGTAGTCAATGCCTTAAAACTTTGAAGTTCATTAGAAGTATTGAGCAGCATATCATATATAGCATTGGGATCACCATTTGAGGCATCCATCACCACCATGTGGTTTTCACCTTGCACGGCGGGCAAATCTATTTCGTAGTCCGTCACATCTCCTCCTTCTCCCACTTCTTCATTTTCATTGAAGATACCTACCTGGTCAAAAGCTGAACGGGCTGCACTCACTTCCGCAGCATTGTCGCCATAAATATCCTTTGCCGCTTTCACAACCGCCAATCTTGCGTCAATGAACTGAGAGGATTGTGTCAAATAATTCGCCAAAGCATGATAATACACTCGTTCTGCTTTGGGTCTTCCGACTTGTGTAGCAAACAAATAAAAAGCCCTGTTTGGAATACCACTATTGATATGAACACCGCCATTGTCCGCAGAAGTATTGCGGTATTCAGACATATGCTTTGGTTGCCAACCATTTTGATTGGGTGATGCACCATTATTCGGATTCGACATACTCCTCAAAGCTCCAGAAGGAAACACGCTCGGATTCACAATATCTTCGCCCAATGTCCAGTCATCATCGTCAATCAACACTCCAAATACATCTGCAAAGGACTCATTCAATGCACCTGATTGATTCTGATACACCAAGTTAGCCGTGTTTTGAATTACACCATGTGTCATCTCGTGTCCTGCCACATCAAGAGATTTTGCCAAAGGCGCATTGAAGGCAGTTTGACCACTTCCGTACCCCATAAAATAACCATTCCAAAAAGCGTTGTCCATTCCTCCTCCATCATTTTCTGCAATGTTGATAATAGATATTATCGTTCCGTTTTTTCCATTAAGTGAATTTCTTTGATGTTTTTCCAAAAAATACTGATAGCAAACCGACGCATTGTAGTGTGCTGACACCGCTGTTCTTTGGGTATTCCAGTTGTTATTGGTAGATGTGACATGCTCCAATTGGGAATTGATGCTGCCCAGAGGGTTGTTTCTCAAATCCAATGTCAAAATCCCACCCACAGGATCATCGGGTAGTTGTGATTGATTGGCAACATACATTGGGCGTTGAGTGTCCAACATAAAATAGGTGTTGCCAATCTGATAGGTATTCAAACTCCTGTTGACTCCCTTCAGATCTTGCGCTGTTGCATTCGTAGGGCCATCCTTGCAGATATGCTGAAATTTGTGCAACACCTCCCCTGTCTCGGCATCCACAAAATATTCCCAACGGTCTGATAAACTGGCAAAGTAAAGAACCTGCCATGCCAATCGTTGCTTTTTTTGGTGCGGGTAGATTACTAAGTTTATCACCTGATCTTCATAGTGAATCAATTCTTTGGCTCGTTCCGACAATACTTCAATTTGAGTAAAAGTCTGCAGATTAGCTTCAACGGTTTCCAAGGCTATTGCAGGTGAAATTTTTGCTTCCACACTTTGCAGCGAAGGGGTTGTTTCGTAGCGACCATTGAAGGCTTCAACACCTGTTTCGTTCAAATGCACAACTACATCGCTTCCCCAAACAGGTATTCCCTGATATTGCTGCGACAATCGAACATGTGTTTTGCCCAGCACATCATTTTCTACACTTTTCACTTTGAATTCTGCTGAAGGATTGTTTATTTGAAGTAAATCCTTGTAGGTGTTCATAAAATTGTATGCCGCTTCTGTTTTGGTAGCCGCACTACTTTTGTATAAATCAACGGGATGGAGATTTTTACCACTGATGAAATACGGGGTATTGTTTCGGTTAGAAAAATTGATTTTCATAGACTTATCTACTTCCTTCAATACCTCTACCTGCTGTTCTACCTTTTCGGGTAAAAAATGCAAAGTTTTGAACTTCAATTCTTTTTTAACCAGTTCTTGCGGTTTTTTCTCTGTATGGCTATTGAGAAATGAAGGCTTCAAAAGGAGTTGTGAATTTGTAGTTTTTGCTATTTTTTTCAATCCTTTTTTAGCAGTAATATCCATTGAAGTAGATTGTGCAACAGCTTCTCCTTTCATAAGAAAAAAGACTGCAATAAGAAATAAAACTTTATTAATCAAATAGTTAAAATATGATTTTTTCATGGTCTGATAGGTTTTAATTTTATTTTAGGATGATTTAGGAAATCATTCATTGAAGTTACGCTTAATTTCTGAGCTTGTGCTTTGCTTTCGTCATTGTTTGTCGTTTTCTATTTGTTGCACCCACTCCAATACGGTATTGTGGTAGGTTTTGATTGCTGCATCTATTTTGTGGTCATTAGGTTCGCCCCATAAAATGGTGTTTTTAATGCTATCTCCTTGTTCGATGGTGATGAACCAATTCATATTCCCCGGATAGTTAAACGAAATTCCCTTCAATTGTAGGCTGTCCAAACCTTCGTGAATTTGCTTCAATTGTTCTTCACTTACCCTACTCAAAGATATTGTATCTGCATCCTTCGATGGCATACCATAGGTCTTAGTGATTTGTCCATCTGTTGCGATGATGTATTGAGTGACTGCCCCTGTAAAGCCCCCACCATGCCCTACTATCACTGTTTCAGCATATTCGGTTGCCATTATATCTCCCGTTTTTTTCATGTTTTGTTTATTGCTACAAGACATCCAAAAACAAATGTTCAACAAAAAACAAATACTGCCAAACTGATAAAAAAATGCTTTCATAGAGGTTATTTCAAGATTGTGTTAGATTAAGATACGACAATTTAGGGAAAATATAGATTTTGAAAAAATTTTAATAACAGCTACCTTTAAGTGAAACTTAAAAATTCAAAATAATTTCCTTGCTATGGCAAAATTTTTAGGCACTTTGCTTGCTATTATTATAGGTGTATTGATTGGCGGATATTTCATGTATCAGATGACCGATTTGGACTTGAAGCCCGAAATTCATTCTGAACAAGAATCTCAGGTGATTTTGGAGAAAATCAAAAAGGTTTTCAAGATTGTGGTCGTTGAAGGAGAGTTTGCCGATGTATTTCGCTACCAAGACTTTTACGGTTTTGATTTGCCAGGCTTTCGAAAAACGGCTATTTTGAAGGTCAAAGCCAAGGTATCGGTGGGTTATGACCTCGAACAACTCAAAATCAATTTTGACCACACCAATCGAATCATTTACATCGAAAACCTACCTGAGCCAGAAATCATTGCGATTGATCCCGACATCAGTTACTTCAATTTGGACGATGGCATCTTCAATAGTTTTGACGAAGCGACGCTTACCAAACTCAACAAAACGGCCAAAGATACCATCCGCAGCACTGCCCTCAAAAGTAGTCTTATTTCTGCTGCTCGCTCTCAAGCCATCGAAATGCTGGACATGATTACGGGGGTAGCCAGAGAAAGTGGCTGGAAAGTCGAAATGGGTACACCTGAAATGCCTATTGATGGGAAATTGGAGGAATTGGAGCAAGAACGGAAAATTCCAGTAAAATGAAACGAAAACATGTTTACTTGCTTTTATCAATACTAGGAATTTCTTGTACTTGGTACTACAATATCCAATTTTTCCTGACCGAGGCAGATACTTCAATGACAAATTTCATTGCCTTGACTGTCACTACTTTTCCCGCCAAATCCATTGCTATGGATATCTCTGTAGTTGCAATAGCCTTTTTTGTGTGGTACATTCCAGAGTCTATCCACCTCAAAATCAAATATTGGTGGATTTTTATACCGCTTACTTTTTTGATTGCCTTGGCTTTCGCTTTTCCACTTTTTCTATATGTTCGAGAAGTTAAGATAGAGAAAATTCAAAATGGATAGTTAAGCAGAATTTCAATGCCTACACAAACGGCACTTTCGCCACCTTCGCCAAAACTTGCTTGTTTCGAATCTGAATAAGTATCTCCGAACCAATAGTGCGTTTGTCAAAAGGAACATAGCCCAATGCCACCGACTCTTTGAGCATAGGCGATTGTGTGCCAGAAGTCACCTCACCAATTGTATTTCCCTCGGCATCCACAATTGGATAACCATGTCGAGCAATTCCTCTTTCTTGCAATACAAAGCCGACCAATCGTCGCTTCAAACCTTCTGATTTTTGCTGCAACAAAGCCTCTTTTGCATCAAAATCTTTTGAGAACTTCGTAATCCAAGCCAAGCCTGCTTCGAGCGGAGTCGTTGTTTCGTCAATATCGTTGCCGTACAAACAGAAGCCCTTCTCCAATCGCAACGTATCTCTTGCACCCAAGCCAATCGGCTGCAAACCATACTCCTGACCTGCTTCCATAATTGCGTTCCAAATTGCAGCACTGTGTTCATCCTCAAAATAAATCTCAAAACCTCCCGAACCTGTGTAACCCGTTGCAGAAACCAACACATTTTCGACACCTGCAAAAGTTCCTTTTTCAAATGTGTAATACTCCATTGAAGCCAAATCCATCCCTGTCAAACTTTGCAGAGCATCTACTGCTTTCGGCCCTTGTACAGCCAAAAGAGAAGTGCGAGGTGAAATGTCAATTAATTCCACATTCTCCGTTTTGTGCTGCTCAATCCAATTCCAATCTTTTTCGATATTCGACGCATTGACCACCAGCATATAACCGTTCTCTTGTAAATAATAGACCAACATATCGTCCACAATTCCACCATCAGGCTGCAATAAGCACGAATATTGCACCTTGCCAATCTTCAATGCCGCTGCATCGTTGCTACTAATTCGTTGAATCAATGCCAAAGCCCCTTCTCCACGCACAATAAATTGCCCCATGTGCGACACATCAAACATTCCAACTCGCTCTCGCACACAGACATGTTCATCTGTAATGCTGCTATAACTAATGGGCATATTGTATCCTGCAAAAGGAGCCATTTTAGCTCCTAATTCTATGTGAATGTTTGTAAAACCTGTTGTTTTCATATCATTATACTTTATTAATTACTAAAAAAACAAGAATATTGTTAATGCCGAACAAAATAAACAATATTCAGAAATCGCTGTTACAATGAAAGGTTGCTTTTAATTTGCTGCAAATATATGTCCACGTTCTTGCAATTTCACCTGATTAGGTACTAAAAAAATTTGCACAATGTTAAAAAAGCATCTACATTTGTCGTTTATCAAAATTTATTCCTTTAATCCTATTAAATTATCATATTCATGAACAAAGGACAATTAGTTGACAAGATAGCAGAAGATGCGGGTTTAACCAAAAAACAAGCTGCGGCTGCATTAGAAGCAGTAGTTAGTGCTGTAAAAGGTGCTTTAACCGATGGTGACAAAGTTTCATTAGTAGGTTTTGGAACTTGGAGTTCTGTTCACCGCCCTGAGCGCATGGGTGTTGATCCACAGAATCCTAAAGGACCTAAAAGACAGTATCCTGCAAAAAACGTGGTTAAATTCAAACCAGGTAAAGACTTGGAAGGCGCAGTAAACTAATACAGCTAACCTTATAAGATTTCATAAAAAACGCCGTAGGTCTGAGACCTACGGCGTTTTTTTATGAAATTCTTTGCTCCAAATTTGGTTGTAGAAAACTTCAATTGGCATTTAAGAAATAGCTCTCTTTTTCTACTTCTAATATTTCCCAAGGACTTCAAATCTACTTCAATACCTACTCACATTTCTAAAAAATAGTTTATTAAAACTTTGTAAGTCGCTTTCAAGCTATTTTTTTGGTATTTTAGCATCAATAATTGTTTTCGACTGATTGTTTAGATTCATTTTGTTCATCAAAGCCTACAATGTTCATCCTACAACCATAACCTGCTTATCGCCAAATCGAAACAATAAAGTACGTTTGGGCAATCTGGAAATGCAATTCTTAGAGATTATTGGATGAATTAAGTTTAGGTACAAGTCAGTAAAAATGGGTTTATACGTTTTGAAAGAATGAAAAACTGTCCATATTCAAATATTACAGTGCCATAAAAAAGGTATGAGTTTTGCTTTAGATGCAAATAGGCGCAAAGCAATCAACGAAATTCTGTAAAACGCCAAAAATTAAGTTAGGATTAGAACACCTCTTTTTAATTCCACAAAGTGTTCATTTACAATTAGATAACAACCCCCATTCAACAATTATCCAAATGAATAGATGTCTGGTATATTTCATGCTTTGTCTTTTCCCATTGCTGACCTACGCTCAAGCCCATTCAAGGATTCTGACTTCTTCTTCTATTGCCGAGCCATGTTTTGTGACCTCTTATTTGAGTCATCAACACCTCATGGCGTTTCAGCATCGAGCCTTGCAAAAAGCAGAAGATGTAGAGGAATATCTAAAAATTGTACGCAACTATAAATACGACAAAATTCTGCGAGAACAAGCCGCAAAAATGTTGTTGGCGTTTTTTGTAAAAGATGCTGAAATCACCTTTGAATCTGATACACTCATTCGTCAAATTTCTGTTCAGGACTTTGTGCAAGAATTACTGGAACGAGATCAAAATAGCATTGTTCCCTCTCCCAAAACTATAAAAAACAAACGTTTAGAAAGTTCACTTGCCTTACAAAAAAGCGGATATTACGTTGGCATGATTGCCTACAACATGATTGACAAGGAAGATCCTGATTTTACATCTGAAAGAATTATCACCGTACACTTGCAAAAAGTCGGAAAAATTTTTGGTGAAATTGAAGAAGATGTTTGGGAGGTCAAATTGGGAAATGTGGTGGTTCGATAAAAAATAACAGAACGGTAATCAAATATCGTTTACACCATATTTCAGTAAAAAAGGCTTGGATTATTTCGTATTTTTGTGAAAACAGCAAGACTTTTGAAGTTTATTTTTAGATACACATCCCACTTCAAAATTCTCATTGAATTATCAAAAATGCACTAATAAAACTCCAATCCTACAATGACCAACTACAACCAATTAGCCGAAATATTAGATACTGCCGCACACCAAGCCATTCCCGTTCCTCAACTTAGTCTTTCCCATACACTGAATATTGAAGAGGCATATGCCGTCCAAAGCATTTCAATAGCAAGACGATACATACGGGGAGAACGCCGAGTGGGTTTGAAATTGGGCTTTACGAGCAAGGCTAAAATGGAACAAATGGGTGTTCACGACATGATTTGGGGGCGACTGACCAATCAAATGCAATACAAAAATAGCAGTGAACTTCCCATAAAAAGCTTTATTCACCCCCGAGCCGAACCCGAAATAGCTTTTCGAGTTTCCCAAACTTTCGACAAATCCCTTACCTTAGACAATGCCCTTCAATACATTGACGGCATAGCCGTAGCCATTGAAGTGATAGATTCTCGCTACAAAAACTTCAAGTTTTCCTTAGAAGATGTTGTTGCAGACAACTGTTCTTCGGCTGCTTTCACCATTGGAGAATGGCAACAAATTGATACCAACATTCGAGGAATTGCAATGTCACTCATCATTGACGGAGAAACCGTTGAAGTAGGAAATTCAGATGCCATTTTAGGAAACCCTTTAGAATCTTTGGTCAATGCCGCAAGATTGGCATTGCAGAATGGAGAGATATTGAAGGCTGGAGATATTATTTTGGCGGGAGCTGCAACGCCTGCTGTTTTTTTGAAAAGGGGTCAAACAGTTCTTGCGATTGCAGAAGGATTGGGAGAGGTGAGTTTGAAGATTTGTTAAAACGATTGGTGAATATGGTAAAGAAAACATGAAATTAAAAGCTCCAACGGAGCAACATAACCTAACATAGGGTCAGAACCCTATGAAAACAAGAAAAATGGACAAGACAGCTAAAAAATACATGACCATTCACTACAACAATTATCTGGGACTAGACAACATCTTGGATGCCCAGAAATTGCGAAGTGCAGAATTGGACAACGAGCCAGCCCACGAAGAAATGCTCTTTATCATTGTGCATCAGAGCTATGAGTTGTGGTTCAAACAAATCATTCATGAATTAGAGTCGGTCATCATTATGTTTAACCGCAAAGATGTGGACGAAAAAAATATCAGCACTTCAATCGCTCGCCTGAATCGGGTCATCAAAATCTTCAAATTGTTGATAGAGCATATTCCAATTATGGAGAGCATGACTCCTTTGGATTTTTTGGATTTTCGGTCTTACCTTTTTCCTGCATCAGGCTTCCAAAGTTTCCAATTTCGCAAAGTAGAAAACCTCTTGGGCTTACCCGAAGAAGAGCGCATGACCTATGCAGGACATCACTACGCTGCTTTTTTTACGGAAGAACAGCAACAAGAATTGGACAGAATCACTAAAAATGGCAATCTATTTCACGCCGTACAAGATTGGCTCGAAAGAACGCCTTTTTTGCAGTTGGGTAACTTCGATTTTTTGACCGCTTACAAAGAAGCAGTAGAAAGAATGGTTGCCAAAGAAGCCAAAGCCATTCAATCATCAGACTATTTGACCGAGAAAGAAAAAACCATGCGCCTACGGATGATGGGTTCAACGGATACTTATTTCAAATCCATCCTCGACCCAAAAGTTCACAAACAGTTAATAGATGAAGGCAAGCAAAGATTGAGCTATAGAGCTACTTTAGCAGCATTAATGATTAATTTGTACAATGAAGAACCTTTACTTCAATTTCCCTACCGCTTTTTGATTTGTTTGGTGGATATTGATGAGTTATTGACAACTTGGCGCTACCGCCATTCCCAAATGGTGATGCGGATGTTGGGCAGAAAAGTCGGTACAGGCGGCTCTTCAGGACACGAATACCTCCATGCAACGGCGGTCAAACACCATATTTTTACCGACTTGCACAATGTTTCGACCTTGCTAATTCCTCGCTCTGAGTTACCAGAACTACCCAAAGAACTGCAAAAGGAACTGGGTTTTTGCTTCACTTATCCTGAAAAATGGTAATTCAGGAATGAAAATTAAAACTGAGAGTAAAAATTAAAACCATATAAATCCACACACTATGAGAATCAACGGACACTCACACTTACTCCCTTATCCCGAAGACATTCCAGCATTTATGAAGGAAAAAGAAATCTTTTGGGTGGATGAAGACCGAAAATACATGCTGCAAAAGGGGTGGAAACGCCCAATCACCCATTCCAGTTTTTTCTTGAACGAAAAATTGGAGTGGATGGAACGCAACAAGATTGACCATGCTGTGGTCTTAAATCTTTCCCAACTCTATGGGAATGGTTTGCGATTGGAGGAAATGAAGCAAGTCCTCCGATTCCAAAACGACTTCAATGCCAAGATTCAAGCCGACCACCCTGATAAATTTACCTGTGGTTTTGTGGTACATACAGGTTTTGTGCGGGGCGCATTGTGGGAAATGGAACGCTGTGTAGAGGAATTGGGTTTGCGGGTTTTGTGTCTTCCGACCCATTTTATGGATTCCATTGGTACTTGGCGAACGATTTTTGATGTGGATATCGAACCGATTTTGGAGTTGGCGAATCACTACAAGTTGGCGATTGAAATTCACCCCTACGATGGCGAGAAATTCATCAATTTAGAGAATGTTTCTTGGCGATTCCATCTCGTGTGGATGTTGGCGCAATGCGCTGATTCCTATCACTTTTATACACTCAATGGCTACCACGAAAAGTACCCCAATATCCGAGTCTGTTTTGCTCATGGTGGTCAATTGGCACAAATCAATTTGGGACGTAGAATTCAGGGTTTTGATGGCAGACCCGATTTGTTCAAAGACAAAATCCATCCCCGAAAAGCCATCGGTCATCCCAATATCTACTTCGATACTTTGGTGCATGATACTTTTTCATTTGAGTTGATGGTCAAACGTCAAAAAGGTACAAATCAAATTATTATGGGATTGGATGACCCTTATCCGCTTGGTGAAATGGAAAGTTTGCCACAATCTTCTTATCCTGGAAAATTACTGGATTTGGCTTTGCAAGAAAATATCATTACGAAAGAGCAGCATACGGAAATTTGGTGTGAGAATGTTTTGAGGTGGTTGGGAACGGAGGCAGCCGAAAGGATTGAAAAAGTTTGTAAAATATGAGAGTCATTTTCAATACAAATAATTTGTTTTAAAAAAAAAAATCGGCTTTTTAGTTTCTTAAATAATTAATCCTTAAAGAAACCTGATTAAGATATGAATATCCAATGAATTGTAATAATTTTAGCCTTTCAATTCTCATCTTATTGCAATAAAACTATGCTACAAAATAATGCAAGTTTAAAAAACCTGATTCAGGGCTTATGGGATATGTTTTGGAGTGGAGGATTAGCTAATCCAATCACTGCTATTGAACAGATTACCTATTTGTTATTTATGCGTCAATTAGACGAGTTGGATATAAAGAAAATAGAAGAAGCAACTGCAAGTAATGCTCCTTATACTTCAAAATTTGAAGGTATTTATTTGCCTGATGGTTTGGAGGATAAACCAGAAAATTATCGAAATAAAACAGAGTTTAAATGGAGTTACTTCACAAAACAAGGCTGGGAAGATAAGCAGCTGTTAGACCATGTAAAAAAGAATGTTTTTCCTTTTATACAAAAACTGAATGAGGAAGAAACATCTATACAAAAACTGAATGATGAAGAAACATCTTTTACAAAATATATGGAAGATGCTAACTTCGTTATTCCCAAACCATCTTTGATAAAGGGAGCAATTAGCACGATAGAGGATATTTTTGTAGAAATCAAAAAAGATGCAGAGGAAGACGGACAGGCTTTTCAAGACATACAGGGTGATGTTTATGAAATGCTGTTGGGAGAAATAGCTCAAGCTGGTAAAAATGGACAGTTCAGAACGCCACGACACTTGATTAAATTAATGGTAGAATTGTTAGAACCGCAATTAGGAGATACAATAGCTGACCCTGCATGTGGTACGGCTGGCTATCTTTTAGGCGCTTATCAATATATTTTGACGGATTTGGTGAGACAACGCCAGCCTGAAAAGTTGGTTACTGATGTTGATGGATTTGAGAGTTGCCCGACTTCTACTATTCTTCGACCAGAGGAAAAAGCAACCTTAGAAAATAGTTTATTTGGATTTGATATTGATTTAACGATGGTTCGTTTTGGATTGATGAATTTGATGATGCACGGCATTGATAATCCAAATATTGAACGAAAAGACACATTAGGTAAAACCTACAATGAACCTGCTAAATATACCAAAATCTTAGCGAACCCACCATTTACAGGTAAAATAGATAAAGATGACATTAATGAAAATTTGGGCTTAGTAACTAACTCTACTGAGTTGTTATTTTTGGCTCGTATTTCTCGGATGTTGGTAAAAAATGGTCAAGCCGCAGTTATTATTCCAGAAGGTGTATTGTTTGGTAGCTCAAAAGCTAATAAGGCAGCTCGTGAAATTTTATTAAAAGATAACCAATTAGAGGCAGTTATTTCTCTTCCTGCTGGTGCTTTTAAGCCTTATACTGGTGTAAAAACGGCTATTGTGGTTTTTACAAAAGTAGCAGACAATAGCAAAATTTGGAATACAGAAAAGGTTTGGTTCTATGCTTTAGAGCATGATGGTTATACTTTGGACGATAAACGTAAAAAACTTAAAGAAAATGTTTTGCCAGAGGTGAAAAAGCGTTATAAAATAAGGCAAGCAACAACATACAAGGATAGGAAAACACACTTTTTTGTACCAATTGATGAAATACAAAAAAATGGATTGGATTTAAGTTATAACCGTTATAAAGAATATGAATATGTGGAGCAAAAGTATGCAACACCTAAAAAGATTTTAGCAATAATTTTAGCTTTGGAAAATGAAATTTTAGAAGAATTGAATGAATTAAATGAAATTATAGGATGATAAAAAAGCTAAAAGATATTTGTAAGTTCTTATCTGGCTATAATTGGAAATCATCAAAATTTTCTGATGAAGGAATTCCTATTATTAGAATAGGTAATTTAAATACTACTCACTCAAATTTTAAATATTGGAATGATAGTTATGACAAGAAATATATAATCAAGCATGGAGACATATTAGTAAGTTTATCTGGAACTATAAAAGTAGCCAAATGGATAGGTAAAAATGCTTTATTAAACCAACGAATTGTAAAAATTACAGCTAAAGAAAACATTAATGTTGACTGGGTTTTTTATCAAATTAAATACGCTATTGAGCAAATAGAAGCCAAAGCCAAACAAGCTACAATCAAAAATGTTTCAATAAATGACTTAAAGAAAATTGAAGTTGAAGTTCCCGATTTAGAAACTCAAAACAAAATTGTAGCAGTATTAGATAAGGCGAGTAATTTGATTGAAAAACGGAAAGGAAGTATTGAGTTATTAGATGATTTAATTGAAACTCAGTATTTCAAAATATTTGGAGAACCTTATGAAAATACTAAAAAATGGAAAACTAAGCCACTTAATGATATTGTTAAAAATATTAAAACAGGTTGGAGCATTGGAGGAGAACGTAGATTAAAACAAGATGATGAATATGGTGTATTAATGGTTAGTGCGGTAACTACAGGCGAGTTTAAACCAAATGAGTATAAAGCAATTCCCAAAGAAAAGATTACAAGAGATATTATTACAGTTCAAAAAGGTGATTTACTATTTTCAAGAGCAAATACATTAAAATATGTTGCTGCAACATGTATTGTAGAAGAAGATTACCCTAAGTTATTCTTACCAGATAAATTGTGGAAAATCATTGTTGATAAGAAACAAATAACTCCAGAGTATTTAAAATTGACTTTGAGTAGTGTTACTTTTAATGAAAACTTATCTCGTTCGGCAACAGGTTCAAGCAGTTCTATGCTAAATATTTCTAAACGTAAGTTAAAAGAAACTATAATTCCTGTACCTCCTTTAGAAAAGCAGAAAGAACTATCCACAATATATTGGAAAATCAGAGGAATGAAATCTAAAAAAAGAAAATCGTTAGAGTATATAGAAACACTTTTCAACTCAATTCTCCAAAGAGCATTTAACGGTCAACTTAATTTCGACCATAATTTAGAGTTAAATTCATTGTTAAATAAAATTGATTTAGAAGCAAAAGAAAATGATTTATCTTCCATCAAAAATGACGATACTTATTTTCAGTTGTTGATAGATAGATTAAATAATCAAAAATTTGAGACCATTGATTTATACAATAAAGCTAAATATGCTGTTTTTGAATTGCTAAAAACCAAAGAAGGCATAGAACAGGTTTATGATACTACTTCAAAAAAAATAAAGTTAGCTTCCAAATGAAATTACTCCGCTTAACCATCAATGAAGAATTTAGAAGTCTGCACAAAGGATTTACGATTAATTTCCATCAAATGACAAAAAAAGGGATGTCATTGATGGAAGAGTTTCAGCCTTTCTGTTTTGCGGGTTTAAATGGAAGTGGAAAATCCAATGTATTAGAGGCTTTGGCTTCGATTTTCTATCATTTGGAGTTTTGTGTAGCTAAATATCATCCCGATAATTTTAATTTTAGACGAGAAGTTTCTAAGCCAGATGCCTTTGAATTGGAGTATTTAATAGGCGAAAAGGAGCATACAGAGTATAAAATAAGTAATTTAAATAAAGTTTTGATTACTAAAGAAATAGGTGGAATTCCTCAAATGACCGTTGAAAAAGTTAATAGTGAAGATAAGGGAACAACATTTCCACTTAACCCAGCCGAAACCGATAATCAGATAGTCGGACAAAGTTACTTACCTGATATTGTTATAGGATATTCATCGGGTGAAAATGAAATATTAAGTCTACCGTTTCTAAAAAGTCGGTTAGTTAATTTTGATGAATACGTTGAAACATTTTATAGTAAGGCTGTATTTAATGAACCGCAAAGTAGCTTGATTTATGTTGATGAAGAAATGAGCCAAGCTGTATTATTAGCAGCATTAATTTTTGAAGATGATGACACTTTAGAACCTTTAAGAGATGAATTGGGAATTATTGGTTTGAGAAGCTTTAGAATACATTTGAATAACCATGGATTAACCTTTCCCAAAGATGGTAATACAGGGGATTACAGAATTCCAATTTTAGGACATATTGATGACGAAATAAAAAAACTGAAACAATGCTCAACATCTTGGTTTGAATTTAAAGATGAAAACGTGAGTGATTTTTATGATTTTAAAACCATTATAATAGATTTTTTTATAGATGAAGAAGGCAATACTCAAAAAATTTTTAAAGAATATTTTAAATCATCTTTTGAATTATTTCGTTTTTTTCAAACACTCTATGAATTGAATTTTAATGTTGTAAATGAAGGAATAAAAAAAGATGTTTACCAATCAACAGGTGTTTATACAAAAAATAAAATTTCTATCCCTGCCCCAAATGACCAAGTATTTAGATTTCAAAATCTTAAAAATAGAAGAAGGACAACCTCCAAAAGAATTGCTATTGCGTAATTTTTCGGATGGTGAGCATCAGTTTTTGCATACCATTGGAATTTGTATGATGCTCAAACGTAGAAGATCCTTACTATTGTTGGATGAACCCGAAACACATTTCAATCCAAGTTGGCGGGCAAAGTTCATCAAAACACTAAATCAAAGTATAACAGCAGGAAGCTTAAATCTTGATAATATCAATATTCATTTACTAAAAGATATTATTTTGACTTCTCACTCTCCATTTATTATTTCCGATTGCTTGCCTAATAATGTGGTTTTCTTTGATAGAGATGAGGAAAATAAAGTAGAGGCAAGAAGTGCAAAGAATTTAGGATTTAATACTTTTGGCGCAAGTGTAGAATATATCTTACAAAGATTTTTTAAAATGAAAAATCTTGTTTCAGAATACTCTCTTGAACAAATTAAAGAGGTTGTTAAAAATGGCAGTATAGAAGAAATTGAATATGCTATTGAATATTTTGGAGAATCAAGCATCAAACAATTTCTATTTAGAAAATTATATGAAAAAAAGCAAAATTTATGATAGTCCGAAAACTTCAACCTATTGATACACAATTAAGAAAGTTACAAGAAATTCCAGAAACTTTTTTTAGTCGTATTGAAGATTGCGATGATTTTGAAGATGAGACTCTATTTCCGAATTGGATTAGTAATGTTTTTCCTGCAACAGCTTTAAAAACTAAGTTTAGGGCAATCTATGTTAAATATAAATTAATAGCTGATAGAAATGAAAGGCAAAAGATTATAGATGCTTTTATTCATACAAATGAAGTATCAAAATTGTGTTGTAATGATGAACTGACTTTACACATTGAATTGAATGACTTAGAAGAAAATATTCGAGAAGAAATTGATGAATTATTCCTTTACTTATACAATTCGGCTCTTACTTATCCTGGTTTTACTAAATATGTGAAAGGCGATTTAAGAAAAGATATAAAACAATTTACAATTAATAATAGCATAGATATTTGTCCATTCTGCGGTTTAGAAAGCTTAATCCAAATAAAAGGGCAATCTAGAATTGCTTTAGACCACTGGCTAAATAAAGATAGATTT
Organism: Chitinophagales bacterium; assembly: GCA_041392475.1. Lineage (NCBI taxonomy): Bacteria > Pseudomonadati > Bacteroidota > Chitinophagia > Chitinophagales > Chitinophagales bacterium. Next base: position 720,926 of record JAWKLZ010000002.1, read on the forward strand.
CCATTTGCCTCCATAAATTTTAGAAATTTAGTTCCAATAGGAGAAGCGTGTAATGGTAGAGCCGTTAAAGGAACTGAAAATGTCTTGAAAGATAAAAGTCAAGTAAATAGGATAAAGGCATACTATCCTTATAATGAATATGCAGGAATTTATATTAGTTTTAACTATATTAATGAGCCTTCTATTAATGGAATTACAGATAACGACTGGAATTTAGCAATTAATCCAATAGAAGAAACAGAAAGAAGTGAATTTGATAGCTGGATGTATATATTTAATATTAAAGAAAGATATAGTAGTTATTTAAGAAATTATCCTTTTTTAAGATGGGAAACCAATTATAAAGCATTTGTTAATGCAGATGAAAATGACGATATCGAACATGCTGAAACAATTGATGAATTTAAATTAAATCTAAGACTTTGGAAAAGAACATTTCCTATTAAAAACAGGCATGGTTCAATTATTTATAGACCGTTTATTGATTATTTAATAAATCGTGCTTCAGAGCCTTATCTTTTTAGCTTAGTTGAAAATATTAAAAGAAATCCATATTAATTGGAAGCCTATAGTATTATGCTTAATACTATCCTTCATTTATAATAAAAGCTTGCTTAATTTTATCCTTTGTAGCACAACAACCTTTTAATTTACAACTAATGCTTAAAGCTGTTAAGAGTGTATATTATTAACAAACTCGTTGTAAGTTGAGAGTGAAAAAAGACTTGAAAACCATGACACAATTCCAAAACACCTTATCCTTTGCCAAGAAAATGGACGAAAACGATCCATTGAAGTCTTTTCGCCAAAAATTCCATTTACCCCTTCAAAAAAATGGAGAACCATTCATCTACCTTTGTGGCAATTCTTTGGGATTGCAGCCCAAAAGTACTCGAACTGCAATTGAGCAAGAATTGAAGGATTGGGAAAACTATGGAGTCGAAGGGCATTTTCACGCTAAAAATCCATGGATGCCTTACCACGAATTTTTGACCGAAGCAATGGCGAAAGTCGTTGGGGCAAAACCCATTGAAGTAGTAGTGATGAACACGCTTTCGGTGAATTTGCATTTGATGATGGTATCTTTTTATAGACCAACTGCCAAACGACACAAGATTTTGATTGAATTTGATGCCTTTCCATCAGACAAATATGCGGTGGCTTCTCAAATCAAATTTCATGGTTTTGACCCTGCCGAAAGTCTGATAGAATTGAAGGCAAGGGAGGGCGAGGAGTGTATTCGGATGGAAGATATTGAAGCAGTCATTGAAGCGGAGGGCGAAGAGATTGCTTTGATAATGATTGGCAATACTAACTACTATACAGGACAGTTTTTTGATATAAAACACATTGCAGCATTGGGGCACGCCAAAGGCTGCAAAGTGGGTTTTGACTGCGCTCATGGTGCGGGAAATGTGGACTTGAATTTGCACAAAAGTGGAGTCGATTTTGCGGTTTGGTGCAGTTATAAGTACCTCAATTCTGGTCCAGGCAGTTTGGGCGGTTGTTTCGTGCATGAACGCCATGCACACGATAAAACCTTACCTCGTTTTGAAGGTTGGTGGGGACACAACAAGGACACCCGTTTTGGGATGCGAGATGGTTTTGACCCAATTCCTGGCGTTGAAGCGTGGCAGTTGAGCAATCCACCGATTTTGTCAATGGCGGCTATCAAGGCTTCTTTGGAGGTGTTTATGGAGGCAGGGATGGAAAATTTGCGTAAAAAAGCAGTGAAATTGACGGGGTATTTGGAGTTTTTATTGGACGAAATGGACAATCCCCATATCAAAATAATTACCCCTCGCAACCCTCAACAACGCGGTTGTCAATTGTCTATTCAGGTGCAAGATGCGGACAAAACGCTTTTTAATCAAATCACCGAAGCAGGTGTGATTGCAGATTGGCGAGAGCCCGATGTGATTCGAGTTGCGCCTGTTCCGCTTTACAATTCTTTTGAAGATGTGTTTCGGTTTGTGGAGGTTTTGAAGGGGGAGTTGGAAAAGAATTGAACCTTTTGAAGGAATTTTTCTTGTTAAAAATATGTATCTTTCAGCAAAAGAAACTAAAATTTAAATGCAAAACAAAATCATCATCATTGGCGCAGGTCTTTGCGGAACACTCTTAGCAGTTCGATTGGCGCAGCGTGGTTACACCGTTTCGCTACACGAAAAACGCTCGGATATGCGAAGGGAAGAAGTAGATGCAGGACGTTCTATCAACTTGGCTTTGTCGGCAAGGGGCTTGATGGCACTAGACCGAGTGGGCTTGAAGGAAGCCGTTTTGGAGGAGTGTATTCCTATGCGGGGGCGTTTTATACATCCGCTCAATAGCACGCCTTTCGTTTCGCCTTACAGTGGTCGGGCGGAAGATTACATCAATTCGGTTTCCCGTGGCGGCTTGAATATCACCCTTTTGGATGAAGCGGAAAAGATGGAGAACATCACCATGTACTTCAATAGCAAATGCGAAAGTGTGGATTTGAAGGCTGCAAAGGCAACTTTCAAAAACTTAGAAACGGGTGAAACTTGGGTGGAACAGGGTGATATTGTCATTGGAACGGATGGCGCAGGTTCGGCAGTTCGGCAAAGTTTCATGCGGCAAACGATTCCTCTGCTTTTCAACTTTTCTCAAAATTTCCTAAGACATGGCTACAAGGAATTGAGCATTTTACCCACCGAAAATGGAGGCTATCGCATCGAAAAAAATGCTTTACACATCTGGCCTCGTGGCAGTTTTATGATTATTGCTTTGCCGAACATGGATGGCAGTTTTACGGTCACGATGTTCCATCCTTTTGGAGGAGAAAATGGCTTCAATGAGCTAAATACCAAAGAGAAAGTTCAGGCATTTTTTGAAGCCCATTTTCCCGATTTGATTGCCTATATGCCACATTATATTGAGGAGTTTTTCGAGAATCCTGTGGGTACTTTGGGAACAATTAAGTGTTTTCCGTGGCAGGCTTATGGCAAAACCTTGATTATGGGCGATGCTGCTCATGCGATTGTGCCGTTTTATGGTCAGGGAATGAACGCTTCTTTTGAGGATGTGCGGGTTTTTGATGATGTGTTGAATCAATTGGAAGGCAAGGCAGATTGGGAAAAGATATTCATGGAATTTGAAGTGGCAAGGGTCGACAATGGTAATGCGATTGCAGATTTGGCGATTGACAATTTCCACGAAATGCAAGACCGTGTGGACGATGCGGATTTTATCAAAAAACGCCAATTGGAAATGAAATTGGAGCAGCAGTTTCCCGATTATTACTCCAAATATTCACTCGTCACTTTTCGTCCTGAACTTCCTTATGCTGCTGCAATGAAACTCGGTAGGGCGCAGGATGATTTGCTTTTGCGGATTTGTGAGGGGAGAGAGGTAGAGAATTTGGATTTGGAGGAGGTTATGGAGGAAGTGCGACAGACTATGAAAATTCAAAATACAATTTCAACCTCTCACTGAAATTTAGGTAATAACAAACTTCAGTTATCTAAAATCTGTCTGTTATACACTGTAAAACATTAGTCGCTAAAAAAAATACCATGTCTTCAAAAAACACAATCCTAACCGACAAAGCCAAACCCCTCGGCAATTACCCACACATCAAACGAGTGGGTGATTTTTTGTATATTTCTGGCACAAGCAGCCGACGAGCCGACAATACACACATTGGCGCAGAACAGGATGAAAACGGCAATTGGATATTGGATATTCGGGCGCAGACACGGGCGGTAATCGAAAACATTGAAGTGTATGTAAAAAGTGTGGGAGCCGATTTGTCGAATGTCGTTGACATCACTACTTTTTTGGTGGATATGAAAGACTTCAAAGGCTACAATGAAGTCTATGGCACTTTCTTCAACAAAGAAACAGGCCCTACTCGCACAACCGTTGCAGTGCATCAACTGCCGCATCCCAATTTGCTAATCGAAATAAAAGCGATTGCTTATCATCCTCTGAAAAATAATCAAAAGTTTTTGTCAACTCACTAAACAGCACATACCATGACTCGCAAAACTTTACTTTCTCTTTTACTTCTATTTATCATTGGCGGTACGACCTTTTTGCTGATGAGTTCTTATCCTTTTGGAAGTGGATTTTTGGCGGTGATGACTTGTTTGACCTTGCTTTGGTTGTACAGCTTGCTTATCAAAGATGCCAGTATTATTGACATTTTTTGGGGACCAGGATTTGCAATTTTGGCGTGGTTTTACTTCTATACAAATTCTGATACAGGTAATTTCCGCAATTTGGTTTTGTGTGGGATGGTGACGGTTTGGGCATTGCGATTGGCGGGGCATATTTTTGTGCGTAATCATGGGCAGGGAGAAGATTTTCGCTACCAAGAGTGGCGCAAGGATGGCGGTAAAAACTATTGGTGGATTTCGTTTTTGCGGGTATTTTTATTGCAGGGATTGCTGATGTGGATAGTGGGTTCGATTTTGTTGGTGGCGCAGATGAGTGGTGAAAGTACTTTGCAGCCATTGGATTATGTGGGCATTGTACTTTGGTTGATTGGTTTTTTGTTTGAAGCCATAGGCGATTGGCAGTTGAAGCAGTTTAAGGCGAATCCAGCAAATAAAGGTAAGGTGATGAATCGGGGTTTGTGGCGATATACGAGGCATCCAAACTATTTTGGGGATGCGCTTTTGTGGTGGGGCTATTTTTTGTTTGCACTTTCAACAACAGGTGGATGGATGTATGCGTTTAGCCCTGTATTGATGACCTTCTTATTGATGCGGGTTTCTGGGGCGGCACTTTTGGAGGGTACATTGAAGAAAACCAAGCCAAAATACAAGGAATACATCGAGAAAACGCCTGTGTTTTTTCCTTGGTTTCCCAAAAAAATAGACAGACCTTTGTAGCCTATTACAAGGCTTTTGCAATTTATAAACTTCACAAATTGCAGGTTATTCACAGACAAATAAATGTATGGATACCATCACAAGCATTACCGATTGGATAGAAAGTATATTGGGTTTCAGCCATGAAATGCAACTGGATATATTCAAATCCATTGTTATCATTACTGTTTTGGTGCTTATCCGCAAGCTTTTGATTAAGCTTGTTGTACGCTTCAATAAGGATGTACGATCGAGTTATTGGCTGCGAAATGGGCTTACCTATTTTTTGTTTTTGATAGGGATTATTGGAGTAGGGCATATTTGGTTTCAAGGATTTGAGTTGGTAGCAACTTATTTGGGTTTACTTTCGGCAGGTATTGCGATTGCTTTGAAGGATCCGATTGTGAACATTGCAGGGTGGGTGTTTATATTGTTTCGCCAACCTTTTGAAGTCGGGGATAGAATAGAAATTGGAAATCATGCAGGTGATGTGATTGACCTTCGCATTTTTCAGTTTACCCTCAATGAAATCGGCAACTGGGTGGATGCGGACCAAAGTACAGGACGCATTATTCATGTACCCAATGCCAAAGTTTTCTATGAGTCTGTTGCCAATTATACCAAGGGATTCACTTATATCTGGAATGAAATTCCTATTTTATTGACCTTTGAAAGTGACTGGAAAAAAGCAAGAGAAATTTTGGAAGTTATTGTCATTGAACAAACACATGATGTGAGTGAACAAGCTCGGCTTAAACTCCGAAAAGCGGCAGAAAAGTATATGATTCTCTATACCAAGCTCACACCCAGGGTTTATTTGACTGTTAAAGACAGTGGCGTTTTGCTTACCATACGCTACCTTACAGAACCTCGCACCCGTCGGGGAAGTTCTGAGATGCTTTGGGAAGCCATCCTCAATGAATTTGCCAAACACGACAATATTGATTTTGCTTACCCAACACTTCGATATTATGACAATCGAACAGAAGGCAAAGAAGGGGCAAGGGCAGATTAGTCAAATGTTTTGGTATGTTGGTGTTTTGATGTCTTAATGTTTTGAAGGATTGTTTATTTTTGCAGTTCAACAATCTAACAATATGACCAACAAAGGCAAACTATATTTGATTCCCAATTTGCTGGGAGGTGAGGATGTAAGCATCATTCCAAATTACACAAAAGACATTGCTTGTAGTCTGGATATTTTCATTGTAGAAAATGTCCGAAATGCTCGCCGATACTTAATCAGTCTGGGGATTAGGGAAGCAGGAAAAGTCATTGACGACCTTGTATTTCACCATCTGGACAAACATGCTCAAAAAAATGAATTTAGGGAGTTTTTGGACGAGGCATACAATGGGAAAAACATCGGTTTGATTTCGGATGCGGGTTGTCCTGCCATTGCAGATCCTGGTGCTTATTTGGTCAAAACCGCACATCGCAGAAGCATTGAAGTAGTACCATTAGTGGGACCTTCTTCTATCTTATTGGCACTTATGGCTTCGGGAATGAACGGTCAAGCATTTGCTTTTGCAGGCTATGTACCTTTCAAAAGAGAGGATCGTATCAAACGTTTGCAGCAATTGGAAAAATGGGCTACTCAGCAGCGACAAACGCAAATTTTTATTGAAGCTCCTTACCGCAATGATGGGCTATTGAGCGACATTCTTCAAAATTGCCACCCTGCAACCAAGTTGTGTGTAGCGGTTAATTTAACCCTTCCAAACCAGCTAGTCATCAGTCAATCTATCGAAAACTGGAAAAATGGAACTCTTCCTGAACTACATAAACAACCTGCTATCTTTCTTTTGGGTAGGTAAAAAGATATTTTATACCTCCAAAATTCCCTTTCACTACTTTCTAATTGATACAAAATCCATCATAAAATATATTTGCAGCATACTATTTTTTAACACACCCCATTTAACACTATGACTATATAATAGACCCTGTTTAGCCCTAATTAACACCTAATTTCCCTTTCAAACTAATAAAGTTCAGTTTTATAATTCAAAGTCCCATTTATATGATGGGACTTTTTTATGAGCAAAAACAAGAAATAATTTAGAAACTTAATATATAAATTACATAATAAAAAGCGGGACTCATCCTCCAAAAATTCCCTTTTACACTATTATTATTTTTCAATCAAGGTCTATCTACTATATTTGGCATATATATAATAGCTACCTTACTTAAAAACACACATACACACTATAATAAACACACACATACACACTAAATCTATTCATTACTACATCTAATTTATAAAGTCCCGATTCTTGATTGGGACTTTATTTGTTAACCATCATAAAGAAAAAACTTACTTACAGAAAAGCTGTATTCATCCTCCAAAAATTCCCTTTTATACTATTGTTATTTTGCAATAAAAGTACACCTCCTATATTCGTTGCATTAATAATGGTTATCATTATTCACACATACACACACTAAATCTGTTCACTACTACACCTAATTTTAAAAGTTCCGAATCTTATTCGGGACTTTATTTGTTAACGCTTTTTATGTATCTGACAATTCTTATCTTTCATATCCTTATTCTCCATATCTTTTTATAATTTTCGTTTTTTTGGTATGGTATTGGTGCATCAGAACCATTACATCTATTTCAAAACAACACCAAACATATTCTCTACATGAAGCCCATTTCATTCTGCCATTTAACGCTTTTGCTTCTCTTTTTTGCTATAAATACCATCCTTGCACAACCCATATTAACCTCCAATGCCACACCTGAATTGGGAACAAACTTTCAGGTATCCATCGTAGATCCAGTGCCACTTGGCAACCTGGTATTACCTGCTGGAGAAGGCATTATATGGGATTTTTCGGCAAGTTCAGTGGTAAGTACCCGCATTGCCACTTTTGTAGATGCAGCCACTACAGACGTAGGGATTTTTTTCCCAAATGCAGATATTGCTTTATCCTATGATGGAGATGGGCTGCCGTTGGGGTCTTTCAATCTAAAACATGATTTTTTTGCCCTCTTTGAAGATAGCTTGCTGAATGTGGGTTTCACCACCAAAAGCGGAAACATCATCAACTACAATAATCCAGCTACTGTATTTAACTATCCTTTTTCGTTTGGCGATAAAGTAGAAGACGATTTTAAGGTCAGTTTTGAAGTAGGTAGTACGACCATCGTTGAAGAAGGTACGATTAGTAGGACAGCGGATGGTTTCGGTAAAGTGTTATTACCCAATAAAGAGATGGATAATTTACTGCGTGTAAGAACAATACGCCATTATTACCAAGCCTTTGAAGACAATGTACTGGACACCATTTTCTTTCAAGAGGACCGACTAACTTGGTATTCAGCCAATCAAATTTACCCTGTTTTGAGTGTTACCAAAGAAATAGTGAGTGGCAGTCCTACTCCTCAAACACGTATATATTTCACAGGAGATGTCGAAACCAGCATTGAAGAATACCTCCCAATAGCTTCTATTGAAGCTTACCCAAATCCAAGTTCTGGAGCGTTTCAACTGAAATACGATTTACTGCAATCAACAGATGTTCAGCTAAATGTCTACAACAGCATGGGCCAATTGCTGCAAATTGCAGATAGCGGACGACAAAATGCAGGTAGCCAAACGATAATGATTGACTTGAGAAGTCAAGCACGGGGAATGTATTTTGTGGAGATGATTTTGAACGAAACGGAGCGAGTTGTGCATAAGTTGATAGTGCAGAAATAATCATTTACGATAATTTTGAATCACTTTATCCTCGTTCTTACTTACAAAAAATACATTATTTTTTATTACAACTTTTGTACTTTTTCCTATTGGGACAATGTACGACTTTTGAAGTTTTGCTTCAAAGATTTTCGATTGTAGTGAAAATCCATATTCTTCAAAGAGTAAACTTCAAAAGTCTTCACCTCGAATGTGATAAGTTATTTTGTTGGCAATCACTAACGATTATCCGACTTCAATTTCTGAAAAGCATTTCCTCTGGTTGGTCTAGTAAAAGTGGGTCGAGTGGTACGTGGCGGTTGCGTAGTTGTTTTTGGAGGTTGGGTAGTAGGATTGGTTTGGAAGTTCACCGTTTTAGAAATTCCAGCCGCTTTCAAGACCCCACTTTTAGACTTGATGTTTTGTGAGCGAAAAGTATATTTCCCTTCTGCATCTGTTGAAGTAACAAAAGTTTGTCCACCTGATTGCAGTTCTATTATTTTATTTTTCAACACTTTACCCGAATTGTCTGTGGCTACTCCCACCAACACAGGATTTTGATTGAGTCCCACTTTTTGAGTGGCAAACGTGCCAAAGACCTTGTCGAAATAGACTTCAATGGCATAGATTTCGTCAATTTCAGCGTTCAAACTGAATCCAACCGATGTTGTTTGAGAAGTGTTCGAAGAATTGCTTTTTGCCCACACATTGGAGGTAGTTGTTGTTTTGTTTTCTTGTACGCCAATGCCGATATAACTTCCAAAACCTTTGCTAAATTCTGTCACCGTAGTCGTAAAGTTGCTCTCACTTTGGGTATCTGTTTGCGTAATGTTGTGGCTGAAACTTTGGCTATAGTCCACGCCATTTACCTCCAATTCTCCCAACTTTACAAAACGGTCGTTGTCCAGCGTTATATGAGGACCACCACCAAAAATGGAAGTATTGGTAAGTGCTGTCTTTGGCTTATTGGTCACAAAAGGATCTAATTTCAAGAGATTTTGAACTGTTTCTTGTGTCAATCCACTTGGATGATTGGTAAGGTGAGCCTTCAAAAACTGCACAGAATTGATGCTCACTCTTTCATAGTTCAACAATGTGAGTGATATTTCTCCATTGACTGCCACCCAAGCCATTTCTACATTTTGCAGATACACAATCAAATCTCCCACGCCAGGGCCACCATCATTTGCACCTGTGCTGAATCCATTTTGGATTGTTTCGCTGATAGACAAAGACCCATCATTGGTAACAGTTGTACCTTTTGTCTGTTGCGACTGAATAGTTCCCAAAGCATCGTTCACAAAACCTAAAACTTTTGCAACTGCTTTGGCTTCTGGTTTTTGTGTTTTATTCAAAACAGTGGCAGCTCCGCTAAGTATGGACTTGAAGGTTGCCAATCCTTTGAATTGTGGAAGTGTGACAGGTTTTTTGGTGGAGTTGGTTGAGCTAAAAGACATCTGCATTTTTGTACCAATGGACTTGGTGACGGTATAAGTCGCTTTGTTCTGATTGTTTCGGTCTGGAACAGGCTCATAAACAACTGCAACGGGTAAAGCGGGTACTTTGAAGGCTCCTGCGCTTACCACAAGATTGTGTTTAATGTTCAACACATCAGAGTAGCTTTTGTTATTGGAAGTCACCTTCCAACTGACTTTGGTAGCCTTGCCTACATTGATACGGACGGTGTTGGAGTTGGAGGTAAAACCAGTATTGCCGTCAGCAGTTACTCTAAACACCCCCGAACGGTTGATGACATTGAAGACCAATTCTACATTCACCGCATCTACGCTTGCATGGGGATCTATTTTAGTGGGTTTTAGAGGGCCTCCACTACCTATATTAGGTTTTCCACTTGATCCGCCAATTCCACCAACGCCTCCTACTCCACCGACATCATTTGTTCCATTAAAATCTCCTGGTCGGATAATTTCGGTGGTCAGTCCTGTGAATTTTCCTGTTGCCGCATCAAAAGTGCCTACGTTTATGCTTTCCTGAGGTGTGGGAATCGGAAATTGATTTTCAATTCCTTTAATAATTTGATATGCTTGAGAAGGCTGTGCTACTGCAATGTGGTTGGCAGTAAAAGCAATGCAAACTAAGATTAGGGCAATGCTCTGTCTGATAGACATTTGTGTGATGTTCATGATTTATTTTTTTTAGAGGTTTAAAAAGGAATTTTGTTTGTGGGTGCATTTCCTAAGATGAAATGGGTGGAAAGTTTTGGAAGAATTTTGTAAATTACTTTTCAAAGCACAAATCATTTTCTTAGTATTCTCCTAAAAAAGTCTTATTTTTGTTAAGAATAAAATCAAAATTAGAAACATGAACTTAGCATCTTTTTTCGCTGGTGCAGGAGGATTAGATTTGGGTTTCCAAAAAGCAGGCTTCAATGTTGTGTGGGCAAATGAATATGACAAAAGTATTTGGGAAACCTATGAAAAAAATCACCCACATACCATTCTTGACAAAAGAAGTATTGTCAATATACCATCAAATGAAGTGCCTGATTGCGACGGAGTTATTGGAGGACCTCCTTGCCAAAGTTGGAGTGAAGCAGGTACACTTCGAGGGATTCAAGACAAAAGGGGGCAACTTTTTTATGATTTTATCCACATTTTAGAAGCCAAACAACCCAAATTTTTCCTTGCAGAAAACGTAAGCGGTATGTTGCACGAAAAACATAAAGAGGCTTTGCAGCACATCAAAGAATTATTCAGAAATGCAGGTCAAGGATATGAATTGTCTGTTCAATTATTGAATGCCGCTGATTTTGAAGTACCACAAGACCGCAAACGGGTATTTTTCGTAGGTATTCGTAAAGACCTTAATTTCAAATTTAACTTTCCCAATCCTTTAAAAGAAAAAATCACCCTAAAAGAGGTCATCTATGACTTGCAAGAAACAGTTGTACCTGCAAAAGGGAAAAATCATACCAATAAAGAAAAATGCACTGTCACCAACCACGAATACATGATTGGAGGATTTTCTTCCATTTTTATGTCCCGCAACCGTGTGAGAAGTTGGGATGAGCAGTCCTTCACGATTCAGGCAGGAGGGCGACAGGCCCCGATTCACCCACAAGCACCTAAGATGAAGCTCGTTGATAAAGACAAACGTGAATTTATCAAAGGCAAAGAACACCTTTACCGTCGACTCAGTGTTCGAGAATGTGCAAGAATTCAGACCTTCCCAGATGAATTTACTTTTTATTATGACAAAATAGCAGATGGATATAAAATGATTGGCAATGCTGTTCCTGTCAACCTTGCCAAACACATTGCTTTGGCAATCAGGCAACAAATTGAAGCTGCAGTAGCAAAAAATACCTTGAAAAAAGCATTAGAACTTGTATAGGAAATGGCCAATCAAACAAAAAATGGAAAAGCATTTGAGTATGCACTATTATTTGAACTGTATCAAAACTTGAAGGACTCAACGAAGATTTCTATAAAGCAAAATGCTCCTTTTCTTACCGCTAAAGGTTTTTTTGATGTTTTCTCAAAAGTGGAACAACACACTTTTCGAGCAAGCGCAAGTGCTGCAATTAAATTTTTGATTGATATTGAGCCAAGGCTTTCGAATGGAATAGAGGAAAATGATGCGTTAGTCCTGGAATTGGTTTCGGATAAGCAAGGTCAATCTGGTGATGTACGAGATGTATTGATGATTCGCTCACTACAAAAATGGGAAATCGGAATTTCTGCGAAAAATAATCATAGAGCAGTTAAACACTCACGCCTTTCTATGAAAATTGATTTTGGTGAAAAATGGGTGGGTTTTCCTTGTTCACAAAACTACTTCAATGAAATACGACCTATATTTATGATGTTGGATGCAATCAAGAAAAAAGATAGCTCTACTAGATGGGATTCCATCAATGACATGCACCAAAAAATCTACATTCCCATCTTAAATGCATTTCGCAAGGAACTACTAAGGCTTGATAGAGAATACCCCAAAGAGGTAGCCCAAAATCTTGTGAAATATTTAGTAGGAACAGAAGACTTTTACAAGGTCATTAAAGGAAATGGAAAGGTTGAAATTCAAGCGTATAATTTGCAAGGGACTTTAAATCAGTCTTTTCAGCGAATTAAACCCAAAGCAAAAATTCCATCCTTGAAATTTCCTTCAAGACTCATCGAAATCGTCTATCAAACAAATTCAACTACTACATTATTGGTTTCACTGAATCAAGGTTGGCAAATATCTTTTAGAATCCATAATGCTAGTTCCAGAGTCGAACCATCCTTAAAATTCGATATCAACCTCATTAGTGTGCCACACACACTATTCACCCATCACATATTTGTTGATTAATAGACCTTGTTGCATGTCAAAACAATTCATTATCAATTACTTAATATACAATACCGCCATCGTTTTCCTAGTTTCTAATCAACTGATAGATAAAACAAGTTATAATGAAGCAACCGCCATTCCTCTAATTTTTTCCACATTTGCCTTTTCAAAAGCCATACAAATTCATTTTGTATGGCTATTTATATTTTTGTAAATTGCGGTTGGAACACAGATGAAAATATTATATTGAATTGAGTAGTAGAAAAAATATCTGTCTCCAAATTTTGTTCAAAAAATTTACATTCATTTTAATTTTCTTCAAACATGGCTATCACAAAACCTTTTAACCTCCAAAAATGGATTGACGACAACCGAGATTTATTGAAGCCCCCTGTCGGTAACAAAAACTTATATGTCGATTCTGGCGATTACATCGTGATGATTGTTGCAGGCCCTAATGCCCGCAAAGATTTTCACTATAATGAAACCGAAGAGTTGTTTTATCAATTGGAAGGAGATATTTTGGTGAAGGTGCAAGACGAAGGAAAAGTCGTAGATGTGCCTATCAAAGAAGGAGATATGTTTTTATTGCCCGCCAAAATGCCTCATTCTCCTATTCGCAGCGCAGGCTCGATTGGTTTGGTCATTGAGCGCAAACGCAAGGGAAAAGGCTATGAAGATGGTTTGATGTGGTTCTGTGAGAACTGCAATACCAAACTGCACGATACCTATTTTGAGCTTCAAAATGTAGAAAAAGATTTCCAGCCTCGCTTCAAAGAGTTCTACAGCTCGGAAGACAAACGAACTTGCCCTAATTGTGGGCATGTAATGGAAGTGGATGAACGTTTTGTGTAGTTACTTATTTTATTTGCATACAGACTTCGGAAGTTTCATTGTGTGAAAGATTGACACTTAATCGAAATGGGGCTTGATTTTTTTAGTGACAAACTTTCGAAGTCTCAGTTTAAAAACTAAAAAATTCATTTTCAAATGAATGAAAATATCAAAATCACCCAAACCGAACTCTTGTCTGACAATTGGTACAGACTCAACAAAGTGACCTACCAATACCGCAAAAAAAACGGTGAATGGGAAACTCAGGTAAGAGAAGCCTACGACCGAGGCAATGGCGCAACGATTTTGCTCTACAATACCGAAAAAAAGACCATCATTTTAACCCGACAGTTTAGACTACCTACTTATGTCAATGGCAATGAGGATGGTATGATGATTGAAGCCTGTGCTGGACTTTTGGACGAGAACAATGCGGAGGATTGCATCAGAAAGGAAACGGAGGAAGAAACGGGCTACAAAGTGTCGAAAGTTCAAAAGATTTTTGAAGCCTATATGTCACCTGGTTCTGTGACAGAAATTGTCCATTTTTTCATTGCAGAATATGCGGAGGAGATGAAAGTGGGCGATGGTGGAGGTTTGGCAGAAGAGCAGGAAAACATTGAAGTCTTGGAATTGGATTTTGAAGCAGCTTACAACATGATTGCCAAAGGTAAAATCAAGGATGGAAAAACGATTATGTTGCTGCAATATGCGAAATTGCAGGGGCTTTTGTAGGTCAAGGAAATCAATCATAAGTGTTATCAATGAAGTACAAAATTTTATTTTTGCTGCCTTCAATATTGCTATTTTTCACCACCTGCCATAAAAACCTCTCACTTCAAAATTCCTTCAATGGAGATTTGGTTGATTTGCCTTATCACACAGAGGAATGTGGCACATTATTTCCCATATTTTTGAAAAGAAAAGTAGTCCGCAAAGAGGTTTTTTCGAGTTTGAAACGAAAAGGCATTGATTTGCAGCCAGATTATTTGTATGCAGATGGAGATATTTCATTTGTGGTAGATGGTTTTGACCCAAAGAAAAAGATAGGCTATATTTGGATGGATGAAAGTGTGTTGGATTTTGATGCCATTGACTTCTATTTCTACAGTTTTTCTGGAAATATTCCTGCTTTTGAAGCATATAACCACCCCAAAGAATTGGCAGAAATGCTTTTGCAGTACAGCCGTACATCAGATAGTTTGAGAGTCAGAATAGAAAATACTTTGAATATGCTCGATTCCGTTGTTCAAAATCAAACATTGCAAAGTATTGTAGAACAGCATATTCACGAAGGAATTTATTGGGAAGCCACTACCCGTCAGATAAAAGAGTGCGTGGAGTTTCCTACTATCACAGATACAACAAAACGAGAGGAACTGATTGACATTTGTTTATTGAAGCAAAAGATGGCTCGGTACGCCAGTGGCTGGAATGAACCAAATACTATTTTTGAAGAAATATATGACCGTGTATTGAAGTTGGAAAACAAAGATTCCATTCAGCAAATACTCAATGAAGTAGCCGATAGTTTTCACAGTCATAGGTTATCTTTTTCAGAAGCACAGTATCTACTCGAAAAACAGAAAAAAGGAGAGTTGTTTATTGCGATGATTAACAATTTTGACGAGCGTTACAACCTGCCTTTTGATCACTCGCACGATCATAGAAATGGGCCAAAGATGAACAGAGACTACAAGTCTCGTAATGAATACCTCCAACGCATTGAAGCCAAAAGATTGAAGAAGAAGCTAAAAAAACTACTTCAAGATTTGAATAGTTATGTATCTTGGAGTATTCGCCAGAAATGAGGTGAGTAAGTCTTTGGTTATCAAAAAACATATTCCCCAACAATGTCCCAAAACAATGCTACGATAAAAGGTTTGACTGATGAAGAAGTGCTGCAATCGAGGCAGGAACACGGCTACAATAGATTGGAGTACAAAAAAGAAAATGGTTTTTTGGATGCCTTGAAAAACTTGGCAAAAGAGCCGATGGTGGCTTTGCTATTGGTCGCTTCAACTATCTACTTCGTCAGCGGCAATACAGGAGATGCCGTTTTTCTCGCTTTGGCGATTGTGTTGGTTGCCTCCATTTCTTTGTACCAAGATTCGAGAAGCCGCAACGCTTTGGAGAAACTCAAAGATTTCACCCAACCCAGTTGCAAGGTCATTCGCAACGGGGAAGTAGTGGAAATCAAAAGTGAAGAATTGGTCATTGGTGACAGTATGATGGTCGAAGAAGGCACAACGATTGCAGCCGATGGTGTGATTGTACAATCCAACGATTTTTCGGTCAACGAATCCATCCTCACAGGTGAGTCCTTATCGGTTTACAAAGATGCAACGAAAGCCGACAATGCCATTTATAGAGGCACAATGGTTGCCACAGGTTTAGCCATCGCAACGGTTACGGCGATTGGCAATACCACAAAATTGGGGCAGATTGGCAAAAGTTTGGAAAGTATCCAAGAGGAAAAAACTCCTTTGGAATTGCAGATTTTCGATTTTGTCAAAAAAATGGTCCTCATTGGATTTGTGGTGTTTTTGATTGTTTGGGGAATTAACTACTTACACACCTCCAATGTGTTGGAGAGTTTGTTACATGCACTGACACTTGCCATGAGTATCTTGCCCGAAGAAATTCCCGTTGCCTTCACCACCTTTATGGCTCTCGGTGCTTGGCGGTTGATGAAAATGGGCATTGTGGTCAAACAGATGAAAACGGTGGAAACGCTCGGAAGTGCGACGGTCATTTGCACAGACAAAACGGGAACGATTACAGAAAACAAAATGCGCTTGGCAAAACTTTTTGTGCTGTCTTCTCAACAGATTTCCAATCCCGAAGATACATTGAGTGAGGAAGAAAAAGAGTTGATTCGAGTGGCGATGTGGGCAAGCGAGCCGATTCCATTCGATCCAATGGAAACCGCTCTGCACCAAGCCTATGCCCTTCAAATGACAAATGACGAAAGGATGGACTACAAAATGGCGCACGAATATCCGTTGGACGGAAAGCCGCCTATGATGACGCATATCTTTGAAAATGAGCAGGGAAATAGAATTATTGCGGCAAAAGGTGCGCCCGAAGCTTTGATAGCCGTGAGTAACTTGACAGCAACCGAAAAGACACACATTGAAAAAGCAATCCGCACTTTGGCTACTGATGGTTATCGTGTTTTAGGTGTTGGGCAAGCGACTTTTGAAGGGAATGATTTTCCTGATAAACAACAAGATTTTGCGTTTACCTTCAAAGGAATAGTAGCTTTTTACGACCCTCCAAAAGAGAACATTCAATCGGTATTTGACGGTTTTCATGCGGCAGGAATAAGGGTAAAAATCATCACAGGCGACAATGCTGCAACGACTACTGCAATTGCTAAACAGGTGCAGTTCAGAGGCTACGAAAAAAGTTTGACGGGTGATGAGTTGATGCAAATGGAGGATGCCGAACTTCAACAACGAGTGGCAGATACGCATATCTTCACCCGAATGTTTCCCGAAGCCAAGTTGAGAATCATCAATGCCCTCAAGGCTGGCAACGAAATTGTGGCGATGACAGGAGATGGTGTAAATGACGGCCCAGCCCTAAAAGCTGCTCATATTGGCGTGGCGATGGGTAAGAAAGGAACCGAAATCGCCAAACAAGCCGCTTCTTTGATTTTGCTGGAAGATGATTTGTCCAAAATGTTGGATGCTATTGCGATGGGGCGAAAGATTTACACGAACCTCAAAAAAGCCATTCAATACATTATTTCTATTCATATTCCCATCATTCTCACGGTGTTCATTCCTTTGGTTTTAGGCTGGATATACCCCAATATTTTTTCCCCTGTTCATGTCATTTTATTGGAATTGATTATGGGACCAACTTGCTCCATCATTTACGAAAATGAACCCATGGAAAAAAACACCATGATTCAAAAACCCCGACTATCGACCACCAATTTCTTCAATTTGAAGGAATTGATAACAAGCATTATTCAAGGATTGATGATTACGGCAGGAACGTTGATTGCTTATCAATATGCGGTCAGTCAGGGCTTTAATGAGTCCATTACACGAACTATGGTTTTCACGGTACTTATCTCTGCCAACATCTTCCTCACATTGGTCAATCGCTCGTTTTATTATTCTATTTTCACTACGCTGAAATACAAGAACAATTTGGTTTCCTTGATGATTGGAGCAACAATTTTGATTACAGGTTTGTTACTTTTTGTGCCCCCCTTTACAGCGTTTTTCAAATTTGAAACACTGAATGTCATTCAGTTATCCATTGCTGCTGCAATAGGTTTTTTCAGCGTTATTTGGTACGAAGGGGTAAAATGGAGGAGTAGAAATAAAAATTCAAATAAAATGTAGTTTTCCTTATCCCCTAGATGAAAACGACAGAGGTTTTCATCTAGGGAATCATCAAAAAGGGGTTTTATGCTACGCTTCTCTTAAAACAATGACTATCAATCAAACAACTAATTTAGTTTCTTTGTTAAGCGCATTTTGATTCATAGTCTTCAAATACCTTATCCAAAGCATCTTTCAATACGATGGGTTTTTTGGTGCCAATGAAAATATGCTGTCCATCTTTTAGAATCAACTCCAAACCCGTTCTTCCAGACAAACTATATACATGCTCCATCGTGTTGAACTGCACATCCCAACCACTCAATTTAGCCAAAAGAGGAGTCTTAACTACTTGGTAGTCTTGAATTTCTTTGGTTTTTATGGTTTGTTTTTTGTTGTGAAGTGGTGAATACTGATACTTGATTTTCTTGTTGCTGATGATGGTCTTCAATTGCAGCCTCCAGAGATAAAAAGTGATTCCTGCTAAATACCCCACACAGACCAAACCTCCAAACAGTACGGCAGTTTTATCGTAGGGTGTACTGATGAACAATTGAATAAAAAAGCCACTTACCAACATAGTGATAATGGCCAATAGCATGATTTTACCTTTTTGGTAAGATTGTTTTTCTTTAAATAATACCTGAGTCATTTTTCTATAGTTTTATAAATGAATAAATAAAGTGTCTCCCAAACAAGGAAGCAAATGGCACGTTTTCAAATAAATATACTTGGTTCTTATACAAATTTAGTGAAGGGAAGCTTTTGAAGATTACGATAAAGGGGAGAAAGTCTCTAATGCTTTGAGGGTAAGTCTTTTGTAGTTGTAAGCTTCAAAAATCCATTTTTGAATCACTAAAACATTCCTTGTTTGGATATGCAAAGATAAGATTAGTTTAAGACTAACATAACATTTACTTAACATTAAAACGGTTTTTTTTGAAAAAATGTTGCTTGGATGTCAAAATTCGGTGATTTATTGGATTTTTTTACTGATATTTTCCCATATTCATTGTTGGAATCATAAAATTCTGAATTATCTGTGATAAAAACCCATTTATGTCAAATACCAACTTACTGGATTCATTGAAAAGAGAATTGAAGGAAATGGAAGCTTCTGAAATTTTGTCACCTGCTTATCGCAGAAAAAAGCTCATAGCCTATGCTGTCAGAACTGCCATCATGGTAGCACTTTACATCCTCTTTTGGCAATATGTATGGCTGCGGTGGACACTTTTAGTGTATGTCCCTTTGAATTTGGTTGGCTTGGTATTGATTTTAGGAGCAGAACGTTTTGTAAGGAAAAAAATGGAACAGACCAGACAACAAATTGAAGAAATAAATAGAGAATAAACAAACGGGAACTTTCCTTTCCATTTTTTTGGTTATTTTTAGGAACGCAAACCAATGTGCGCCCAAATTCCTAATATATTGAATGAAAAGCATGAAAATCAAACCTTCAATTTTATCCTATTTTATTGCGGTTTTACTCCTTCTAACAAGCATAGGGCTGACTGCCAAAGATGTACCTTATCTTTCGGGGCGGGTCAATGACTACGGCAATGTATTGTCGGATGCGGTAGAACAACAATTGGAGCAGAAACTAAAAATTCATGAAGATTCGACTTCCAATCAAGTAGTGGTGTTGACCATTGACGCATTGGAGGATGAATTTATTGAAGGGTATTCCGAAAAAGTGGCTACAACCTGGAAACTGGGAACAAAAAACAACGACAATGGCGTATTACTTCTTGTTTCTGTGCAAGATAGAAAACTGCGGATTGAAGTCGGATATGGCTTAGAACCCTACTTGACCGATGCCAAAAGCAGCCGCATCATCCGCAATGTGATTACCCCATATTTCCGCAAAGGAGATTACAATGGCGGCATTGTGGAAGGAGTGAATGCCATAATAGGCACTATTGAAGGAACGTATGTCAATGATGGAGAAACCGAATATGCAGATGACGAAATACCCATGATAGCCAGATTGTTTGCACTCTTTTTCTTGTTCTTTTTTCTGCGTCCTTTCATCGAAAGTGCTGTGTTTTCAGAGGGATTTATCAGTTGGTTTTTGTTCGTTTTTCTGAGTCCATTTGTAGCCATGCTCAGTTTTGCAGGTTTGGGAGGCAGTTTCGGTTTATTGTCAATAGGGGTTTATGGAGTGGGTTTTATTGGCATGAAAATCTTCTTGCTCACTCCTGCTGGTAAAGCGATGAGAGAACGATACAACAAGAAAATGAAAGAACGTGCGAAAATGCAGCGTCAAAATAGCAGAGGAGACAATGGCAGGGGTGGTGGCACTATCTTTTGGGGCGGCGGCTCTGGAGGAGGTGGCGGTTTTGGCGGCGGTGGTGGTGGTGGATTCTCTGGCGGTGGCGGTAGCTTTGGTGGCGGCGGAGCGAGTGGGTCCTGGTGAGGGATGAAAAGGTTGCATCCCAAATTGTCGTAAGGTGGTGTCGGTACGCTGTACCGTTTATTGACTCCTTCAATAATGTCCTACAAACAGGGTCGGAGCTACGCTCCTAAGAAAACACTATTTTAAAAACAGAATAACCGTTTGATTATTAACCCCATTCGTAGCCCATGAATTAATTCATGGGCTACGAATGGGAATAATTTTTAGCCAAATATCGTCATAAAAGAAATATTGCTGGTAAGGTATAAATAAAAAAAACTCCCTCAAAGCCAAAGCAATGAAGGAGTTCCTTTTCATTTTCATCAAAATCAATAAATCAAAATCTATTCTATTCTATTCTTAGACTTTGGACGAAAGAAATAGGAAGCGAGATGCGAGATGCGAGATGCGAGATGCGAGATGCGAGATGCGAGATATAAAGAATTGATAATCAAAATCTTAATCGATTGACGTGATTGAATACAAATAATTGGTTATCAATCAATTAAACCCTTACTTCTTGCATCTTTGCTCCTTCGTCCAAAGTCTAAAAAGTCTTCGCACTATATTAAAAATCTACGAAATCCATCAAATCTGCAATCCTTATTTGAAGTCGTGTCCAAAGTTGTAAATGAATGCAGCACCAACAGTCGTTTGAGAAGTTTTCAGCGCACCGTCTTCTCCTTCAAAAAATGGGTCGCTGCTATTGTCGAATCGTATTTCTGGTTTGAAGGTAAACGCACCGTCAGCCACTTTGAAGTCCCCCGTCAAAGTTAGCGCAAAAACAGACAAAGGTCCAAAGTAACGCACTCCATCAGGATCATCAAAATATTCTGCCCTTAGACCAACTCCAGAATTGCCTGTAAAATGGTAGTTGAGATACAATGCCGCACCAGCCCAAGTAGCATCCGCATCGTAAGGAGCAGAAGGTGCAAAATCACTGTCATCACCCGCCTTAAAAGAACCCAAAGCAGCATTCAAACCCAACAACAAAGATTTACCAGTCGTGTCCAACTCAATGGTATAGCTCGTTGTCAAATCAAATAAGCTGGTAAAAGAGCCTTTCGTTTCACCAAAAGCAGAACCGCCTCCGTATTCATCACCGCCAATCCAATTGAGGTAAACGCTAAAGTTATCAGAAGGTGCAAGACTCGCTTGGAGCGCAATGGATTTTTTGTCATTGTAGTCCGCCAAAGCATCCCATCCATTGACAATCCCCGCCATAAAACCCAGTTTATCGCTTGCTGCAATGTCAATCTTTGCACCTGTATGGTAAAAAGGACCATTGCCGAATAGGTAGGAAAGGCTGTAATTGAAGTTATCAGGCGCATCAATGAGTTCATACCCAATGTGTGTACCGTATTGACCAATCGTAAATTTTACGGCATCCGAAATATTGTAAGCCAAATATGCTTGTTTGATGGCCAAAGCCGTTCCTATGTTGCCAAAGTTGCCGAGTTCTGCATTTGGACCAAAAGTCAAGTCCAATACAGCTTCCGACTTGTCATTGCTGTAGGTAAACATCGTTTTAGCGAGTCCTAGAGAAATGTTGTCATGATTGAGGTCAAAAATACGCCCAGTATTTGTTCTCGAAAGTGGTTTGTTAAGATTGTACTGGTAATAGGCATCTACATAGCCCAACAAAGAAAAGTTGTGTTTGCTTTCGTCCTGTGCATAGACATTGAAGGACAGAGCAGACAATAAGAATATAATACCGAAAAGTCTCATTGTTTTCATGGTAACAAAATTTTAAAACTTGTGAGATAAAATGTTTTTTGCTACCTTGCTCAAAGTTTATTTTGTATGCTTCGTTCGTTTTTAGCAATCAAGCAAGGTAAACGCTGAGGTGAAGAGTTATGGATAGGCAACGCTCCCCTTGTTGCTTTATCTCTAACGATTCACCTTTTTTATGTATCGGCGACTGAAATCACCATTTTAGCCTCCAATAAAGCCTGTATAAGAAGACATTCCGTGTTCTGCAATGTCCAAACCTTCATCTTCCTCCTGTTCGGTCACTCGGATACCTACGGTTACTTTCAAGGCATACATCAACCCAAAAGCAAATGCAAAAGTGAAAGCACCTACTGCAACTGTACCAATCAACTGATTGATAAGCTGTGCGAAACCAGCTTTTGCTCCAAAAATACCCACGGCAAGTGTTCCCCAAATACCACATACCAAATGCACAGAGGTTGCGCCCACAGGATCGTCCGCTTTGATTTTGTCAAAAAATACAACCGATAAAGGAATGATACACCCTGCAATCAATCCAATCAACAATGCAGAAGTTGGTCCCATCAAGTCAGCACCAGCTGTGATTCCAACCAAACCGCCTAAAATACCGTTCAATACCATAGACAAATCGTGGGTTTTGAACATCAAGTAAGACACAAAAAATGCCCCTACTGCTCCTGCTGCCGCTGCAATTGAAGTAGTCACAAATACCAAAGAAACTGCACTTGGATCGGCAGACAAAACAGAACCGCCATTGAAGCCAAACCAGCCAAACCACAAAAAGAAAACACCCATTGCAGCTAAAGGCATACTGTGTCCAGGAATAGGTCGAATTTTTCCATCTACATATTTTCCCTTACGAGGGCCCAAAATCAAAATAGCGGCCAAAGCTCCCCAGCCTCCAACAGCATGAACCAAAGTAGATCCTGCAAAATCGTAGAAACCCATTGCTTTCAACCAGCCTCCGCCCCACTGCCACATACCTGTGATGGGGTAAGAAATCGCTACGAAAATCATGGCGAACAACAAGAAACTTTCCAATTTGATGCGTTCTGCAACTGCTCCTGATACAATCGTAGCTGCTGTAGCTGCAAACATGGCTTGGAAAATGAAATCCGTCCAATACGTATAAGCTCCTCCTGCATAGGCGATTGCCTCTCCTTCAGGTGCAGTCAATCCAAAACCTGAAAAACCAAAGAAACTTCCTGCAAAGGCTTCTCCAGGATACATCAAATTGAATCCTACCAAAGTATAGGTCAATAAGCCAATGGCTATGACCATTACGTTTTTAAACAAAATGTTCACCACGTTTTTGGAACGCACCAAACCAGATTCCAAACAAGAAAATCCCAGGTGCATAATGAATACCAGCACTGTGGCAATCATCATCCAAAGATTGTTTGTTACAAATAATGCTTCGTTCATTTTATTGTTTTTTAATTCAGTTATAAATATTCAATTTTATCTAAAAAATAATCCCGTCGTTGAACGTACTCTAAAGTGCTTCCGAACTTGTTTCGTTGGTCCGAATCCGTACAATATGCTCAATGTCCGTTACGATTACTTTTCCATCGCCTACTTCTCCAGTTTTTGCTGCTCGACAAATCGCATTGACGATTTCCCCCACTTTGTCGTCCACTGCAAAAATTTCCAGTCGCATACGAGCGATGTATCCCACGTCATAAACACTTCCTCGATACATAACCTGTTCATGCTTTTGCCGCCCAAAACCCTTCACCTCCATAAAGGTGAAAAAGTTTACATCTATATCGCTAAGTGCCTTTTTTACGTCGTCAA
This sequence comes from Chitinophagales bacterium, assembly GCA_041392475.1. Taxonomy (NCBI): domain Bacteria; kingdom Pseudomonadati; phylum Bacteroidota; class Chitinophagia; order Chitinophagales; species Chitinophagales bacterium. Next base: position 744,864 of record JAWKLZ010000002.1, read on the forward strand.
ACTTCGAAGAGCGAATAATTGCTTCAATTTTCTTCATGATTTGAGTCGTTTATTTTTTTGTGAAAAATGATGTCTTTTTTAATGATAATGCAAATTAAGACATTTTTTTTTGAAAAATTATCATCAAAGAGTATATTTTTTTATTTTTTTGACAATATTTTTTAATTTTTTGAACCATTACAGTCTTCAAAAGAAGAAAACAGTATTATTTTTTGAAAAAATTAAGTCTTGCGATTGAATAGAGTCACTTCATCCATATTGATTGAATAAAAGCCTCAAACCTTCAAAAAAGAGCAAAAAAAAGTGTCGGCTATTTTGAAATAACCGACACTCAAATTTGAATTTGTCTTTTTTTAAAAACTTCAGTTTGAATCCTTTTCCAACTCCAACAACTCCTCAGAATAAGCCATCACCTGTTCCCTTGACCATAACATCGGACGAAGTTGTCCATTGAGCCACATTCCAATTTGATCGTTGTAGTGTTCGTGTCCCACATGCCCTGACTGACCAGGAGGCATCACTGCCAGGGAATTTTCGAGGTTCCCCATGTCAATAATCATTCGATACGAAGCACTATTGAGGGATTCGTTTTCGATTTCGCCATTCACATTTCCGACTTGCCACGGTGTATCACCATCACCTCCAATCGCAAAAGGACCAATATTGAAGATAGTGTCCAAAGGTTTGCGAATCCCGAGCGAATGGGCAAAAGTCAATTGCCGAACCTGTCCCCATTGCCATGCGGAGACATTGTTTCCGATATGTTCTTCCAACCACTTCATCGCCTGTTGCAGGCTCCGAAGCAGCAAATCTTCCCTGCCGCCCGCTTGTTGAATCCACCAATTATTAGGGTCTTCCAACATTTGCAAAACCGTTGTTGCATCGTGCCCAAAATATTCATTGCCTGTATTCAAAGGAGGATTGATGCCCCGCCCCAAGATGTTTTTCATCAGCTTTTCGCCCACTGTTTGTTCCAAAATGTTGCGGGTAATGTAGTATCGGGTGATTTTGTAGATACAGCCCCCAATACTTTCTTTGGTGAGATAACCATCCCAATGCGCCAAATGATACAATGCTTTGGGAAATGTTTGTTCTCCGATGGTGAGGGCATTGTAGAGTGTTTTGTAAATCTCTGCAAAGGCTTTGCCAGGGATGCAATACAAATCCATTTGCAGTTGTTTACAGTCGTTGACCGAAACCTTGCTTTTTTCCTCCAATAAATCTGCCAAACGTTTGGCACGATAGCCATTCATCCATGCATCACCCAAAAAATAGGGATAATCATCTTCTACTACTTTATTATTAGCAGTCAATACATAACCTTTTGCAGGGTTTAGGCTGTGCGGCATTTCAGCAAAAGGAACTGTGCCTATCCAATCTCCTTCACCCGTCCAGCCCAATATTGGCAGCTTACCATTGCCGTTTTTGCGTATTGGCACTTTGCCTGTTAGCCAATAGCCCACATTTCCTTTGGTGTCGGCATAGGTGAGGTTGAATTGAGGAGCATCCATAAAACTCACTGCATGAACAAAATCTGTCCAATTCTTCGCTGTATTGAGTTGCCACCAAGCCTGCATCAATCGAGCAGGTTGCTGCAATGCCATGGATTGAAGGGCAACCCGCTGCTCGGTTTTTTCGAGCATATTGGAGATAATCGGGCCATGTCGGGTGATGATAACTTTCTGAACATGAGGATTTTCTTCTCCTTTGATGACAATTTTTTCTTTTTTGACCTTCGCCTTTTTCCAATCTTTTCCGACCTGATACTTATAAGTACCGTCATCTTTGAATTTTTCGATAAATAAGTCTTCGCAGTCGGTAAATGCTAAGGTGATACCCCAGCCAATGTGTTCATTGTGTCCGATAACCACTAAGGGAAAACCTGCTACTGAAACTCCTGTGGCATGGTATTCAGGGCAATGCAAATGGTTTTCGTACCATATCGCAGGAGCAGTTAATCCCAAATGTGGGTCATTGCAGAGGAGGGCGTGATTGGTGGTGGATTTTTGGGGAGAAATTGCCCATGAATTACTACCTCCATTTTGTTGGAGAAAAGGATGTTGGGTCGCATTGAAGAAGGCACTATCGGCTAAGTTATTGACTTCAATGCCTTTGGCTACAATGCACGGATTGTTTTTAGAGTAGTGAATATCCAATTCTTCGGATCTTTCTATGCCAATTTTTTCAACGATTTGGTGTCGAATCCAAGTGCTGTGCCAGCCGTGTGACATCTGCCAAGCCATCAAGCGACTGTACGCCATGCTGTCTTCCAGTGTCCATTTTTTTGGAGTGACTTGTGTGAGGCTAAATTCTATCGGAAGTTGATCTCTGTATTGCTCTAAATATGCATTGATTCCTGCAATATGAGCTTCCATCAAAGCACAGGTCTTGGGACTGAGAAGGGGAATGTCTTTTTTGCCAATGCGGTGGAAACCAAGTGTGCGGGCGGTGACGTCTAAATCCAGTGCATCTCGACCAAATGCCTCGCTGAGTGTTCCCGTAGCGGTTCGCCGACTCAATTCCATTTGCCAAAATCGGTCTTGTGCGTGGACAAATCCTTGTGCAAACAGCAAATCGTGAAGGTTGTTGGCGTAAATGTGCGGTATGCCCCAATGATCTCGGTAAATTTTGATGGTATCGTGTAAACCCTTCAATTGCAGCGAACCACTTGTTTGAGGAAGTGCTTTTTTGCTGAGTTGGTGAATGCCAAGTTTGCCGACTTTGCTGATGAAATTGTAGAATAAAGACATTGGATTGTGTTGTTAGTTTTGTTGGAGGACAAAGTTAAGAAAGGAAAAGGAATGAGTGAGGAAATGAAGGAAATTCCCAAACATCTATTTATCTTACATCATTTCAAAAATTTTAAATCTTTTTTTATTATGCAAATTCTCAACAAATCAACCAACTTCAGTTTAATAAACCAACTAAAAACCCAGAAGCTGTTTTATTGTTGCTTCTTTTTGGGGTTTCTATTTACGTCTAACCCATTGATTAGCCAAACCATACAAAATTCTGCTACTACACTCACCAAACTGTCTAACAATCGCATCAAGCTAGAATCACCAGTTTCTGAATTAGAAAATAATAAGTTTGAAATAAAATTTTCAGAATCTAATGTTCAAATTTTAGATAACGGCAAATTATTAAAATCTGTTGCAATAGAAACTTCAAAGCAGAATCAATTTGAAGTTTTTGGAGGAGGAGGAGATGACCTGTTAAGCGTTGATTTAGCGAACTCTAATTTTCCTTTCTATATCAAATTCGATGGACAAAACAACTTTTCGGGTACTGTGGGGGATGCACTCGAAATCAAAAACGGAAATGCTGAAAATGCTGTTTACTACTACTACAACAAAACAGATGGATTGATAGAACTTGATGATTCCAAAATTGAATATTTTGGACTTGAACCAATTATTGGAATAGCTGCAGCCAATGCAACACTAAATATGCCAAATACATCCAATAACGCCGTTTTATCTGATAGTACAAATCCAGGAGAACTTGAGCTTACTGATTCTGGTGCTACTTTTGAAAATACCATTTTTCCCTTTCCTACAAGTAGCCTGACATTCAATGGAGGGGATATGGCAGATGAATTAACAATAAATGACCTTGGTACTTTGCCGACCTCTATTACACTTACGTTTGACGGAGGAGCAGGAAATGATGTTTTGATAATTGATGCAATGGGAGAAACATACACCGATAATGGTACAAGTATCCAAATAACGGGTTCTTACACTTACAATTATACCAGTTTCGAAACTGTTACGGTCAACAATGGCACTTTACTTTCTGGTGGTGTACCCACCCTCTCCGAATGGGGATTAATCATTCTCGCTTTGTTATTGATGACTTTGGGGGCTTTGTATTTGGTACAACCTAAGTGGAGAAACAGCCTCGAACAGGAATAGATTACAGAAAGGAATTTTCTTGTGCTTCATGTACGTATAGTGTGATTCTTTTCGTAAACGATTCATGTTCAAATCTTAATAAAATCAAAAGCCCTATCTGCATTGAAGTAATGTAGGTGGGGCTTTTTTATTTATCTACAAACTTCTCATGGTCTTTGATTAATCTCAAAAGCATTTTGTCGGAAAAAGAAGTAAACGCTAAATCTACGAAGGTAAAAATATTGAAAATCATTTCTCGGAGATTTTTTCGTTGATTGATACGTGATTCAACTGCCACTTTTTGTTCAATCGAAAGTCCAGACATATCTTTCAACTCAGAGTCGCTTGCGCCCAAAAACTGAAATGCAATGGCAGTTGCCATTTTTGCAGGGTTGTATTGGTTTTTTACCTGCAAAAAATCTTTCATCAACACATATTCTTGCTTCTTGATGTCCAGTTCTAAGCGTTTTTTAGCCAGCAAGAGTTTTTGTTTTTTATTCATCTTTAAGGTCTTTATCTTTTAAAACAAAAGAGAGGAAAAAATTGAAAAAGAGGTTGTAAAATCTTTTCCAAAAAACGATACAAAGAATGGTGATAACGACATAAAACAGCAGCAATACGGAGAAACCCAATGTCCACGAACCATAGTGTTCTGCAATCATTACCGCCCCTAAGATATTGAGAAAAAACACCAAAGAGGTAAGCAACATAATGATAATTGCCAACGCAAGGGAAAAAGCAGAAGCAGAAGCCGTTTTTTCCAGTCCATCCAGTTTATAAAACTTCAATCGAAGTTCGATATATCTTTGTACATCAGCCGCCAGCTTTTCAGTAATGGCTTTATTTTCAGTTCCTGCTTCTTCTTTCATGATATTATTGCGTGATAAGATTTTAGTTACAGATTGGGATTACAACTCGACTGTGTTAGAACTTCCGTTCACTCTTTTTGCAGCCTCTTCCATCATTTCTTCTGCGGCTACTCTCAATTCCTGCAATTTTTCCATGTTCTTTTCAGCTTGTACCTCAAGTTCTAATTGCATCTGTTTTGCTTTTTTACGCAATTTTTTGCGTGTTTTTTTGCCGCTTTGAGGTGCATACAATGCTCCGATTGTAAGTCCAATGGCAATTCCGAAAATTAACATCAATATTGAACGCATAACTTTTTGGGTTTTAATTGTTAAAAAAAAAGTAGGAGTGTAAAATTACGAAATAAAATTGAAAATAAATCCAGCATTTTTTATTCATTCTACACGCATTACTGTACTATTAATGCTTGAAAGGGCATAAACGTTCACCAAATAGGTGGAATTTCACAAAACTTCTTAAACCTTCCCTCAAATAATAGGTCTTAGCATATTATAGGAATTTACTGATTGATTCATGCGTATCACTCTAAATTTCCCCTCACTTGCTTTGCTGCAATCCCTCTACTCCACTTTCTTGATTACAACGGAATTATTCCAATCACCAAAAAATATTGCGGATCTATGCAAGTATTCTTCAACCTTCGATGGACATTCAGCTGTATGCTCACATTATTTGCAGCTCTTTTGACATTTCAAACCACACAGGCCCAAACAACATTGGGCATCAGTGCCGAAATTGGCGCACCATCTTTCCAACACCAAGCACAAATACCACTCATTGCAGGAGTAGCGGATATTCCACTCGATTTGAGCCAAAATACGGCTTCTGGTTTTGGTGCTTCTGTTAAATTGCAGCACAAAGTAAACGATAAGGTAGCTATTTTTGGAAAAGTGGGCTTCCTTCAATTCGAGAATACCAACTTTGGCAATTTGGGAGATGTCGGCTCTGTAATAGGCAGTTTGACCAACCTAAACGCTACTGTCACCGCCATTCCAATGCAAGTCGGCACAAAAGTGTATTTAGCAGAGGGTTTGTATGCGAGCGCAGAAGTAGGCGCACATCAAATCAGCACCAAATTATCAGCGAATTTATTGGTTAATTTATCTGCAAAAGAATCGTTCACCGAAATGAGTTTTGCACCAGGAGTAGGTTATGAAGTAGATTTGGGAGGCGTATCTTTGGATTTGGGTGCACGCTATCAGATGGTCAAAGGTGGCTTCAACTATTTGGGAGTCAATGTAGGTATGAGCATTCCTTTGGGCTATACGGTGTATCAACGCTAAAAAATAAAAAAAAATCCATCCATTTTTTTAAACCCTCCTTTACAACCACAGTCAAACTTACCGAATAGCAAGAATAAAGAAAAAATAAACCCCATTTAGAAGTACCCTGGAAAGGCTTCTAAATCAACAACAAAAAAGAGTGAGTGGTTGCATATTTATGTAAAGGCATCTATCCGAAAGGAAGGTGCCTTTCTCTATTTGTGGAAACTTCAAAAGCTTTTGAAGTTTATTCTTTAGAGATTCTCCAAATCTCCAATTAAAAATCCCTACTTTTAGTTTTTATTCTCATTACAATTTCGGCAGCCATCATGACCATTCTCTCTCTTGCTCCTCCTTTTATTGCCATCATCCTTGCGATTCGCACCAAACAAGTATTCATTTCTCTACTATTTGGTATCTGGCTGGGCTGGATTATTTTGCATGGCGGCAATTTACTCACAGGCAGTTTCGCCACCGTTCAGGCATTGGTAGATGTGTTTCAGGATGAAGGGAATACACGGACGGTTATGTTTTGTGCATTGGTTGGTGCTTTGATTGTGTTCATCCAAAAATCGGGAGGCGTTGAAGGTTTTATCAATGTGGTGAATCGTTGGATGCAAAAAAGGGAAGCAATGGGAAAAGGCAAGAGCCGTGTTACTGTGCAATTGTTGGCGTGGCTCACGGGTCTATTGATTTTTGTAGAATCTAGTGTTTCAGTATTGACCGTAGGCGCATTGTACCGCCCAATATTTGATAAAATGGGTATTCCTCGTGAAAAACTGGCTTACATTGCCGATTCAAGTTCTGCACCTGCTTGTATTTTGATGCCCTTCAATGCTTGGGGGGCGTTCATTATGGGTTTGTTATTGACACAAGGCTTTGAAAATCCACTCAGTATGCTCCTTCAATCTATGGTGTACAATTTCTACCCCATTCTCGCCCTACTTTTTGGACTTGGTATCATCTTCACCCAAAAAGATTTTGGAGCAATGGAAAAAGCCGAAACCAGAGCAAGGGAAGAAGGGAAACTATTGGCGGATGATGCGGTTCCAATGATGAGTTCCGATATTACCCTCCTCCAAACCAAAACCAACGTCACACCCAAAGCCTTCAACATGATTATCCCTATTTTGACAATGGTTGTGATGATGCCCATCATGTTGATTTACACAGGCTGGGAAGCAGCTATTGCAGCCCTTCCAAATGCCAATGGATTTGAAACGGCTCTTTTTGCCATCGGCAATGGTTCAGGTTCTACGGCAGTTTTGATGGCGGTCATTACCTCGATTCTCATCAGCATGACACTCTACAAGATACAAGGCATTTTTGGGATTCGTGAAATGGTCGATTTGTCCTTAGAAGGCATTGCAGCCCTCTTACCGCTTGCCCTCTTGATGGTTTTGGCATTTGCCATTGGAGCAGTTTGTAAAGAATTGCAGACAGGACTCTACATTGCCACTGCCGCCAAATCTTGGTTGTCGCCTGCCCTTGTGCCTGCTATTGTCTTCTCTGTTAGTTGTATTATCGCCTTTTCGACGGGTACAAGTTGGGGAACATTTGCGATCATGATAGCGATTGCGATGCCAATGGCGCAAACTATGGGGGTGAATGTTCACCTTGCTCTTGCTGCCGCTTTGGGGGGGGGAATTTTTGGTGACCACTGCTCACCTATTTCCGACACCACTATTTTGTCTTCAATGGCTTCGGCAAGCGATCACATTGACCATGTTAAAACGCAGATGCCCTATGCTTTGGCAATGGGCGGAGTCAGTTTGGTTTTGTATTTGATATTGGGATTTATTCTCTAATCAAATAAGCAAACATCACAACCAAAAGCACAGACAATATCTGAAATTTTAGCCTCCAGTTTGAATCCACTTTCACTTCATTTCCTTTGTTTTCCAACGAATTACTCCAAGCAATGAAAGCATCCGCCATTGGCAATTGCCCAAAAACATATCTTTTCTTTGCATTGAAGGTATAAGCCACTCCAAAACCTTCGATACAATTTCGAAGCCCCTCATAAGTATCCCAACTTTCGTATTTTCCCATTGTTCTTTGTCCAACTATCGAAGCTGCCCCACCAATACCCAAAATCACGGGGCCAGAATCAATACTGCCTCTCCCACGTTGCCCTTTGGCATATTCTCGTATGCCAAGCAAGAAAAACCTCGAATCAAGGAACAGTTCTTTGTAGCGTTTAAACTGCTCTTGGGCAAACCCACCATCTATATCCTTCAAAAAATTCAGCATTAAACTTTGTGAAGAACCTCTTGCTCCTTCAAATGTGTTTCCAGAAATAGCTTCTACCGAATGTGGAATCAACCCTGTTTCAACATCCAGCTTTTGCCTCACTTTTATTACCCATTCTTCAATAGTGCTTTGGTATTCTTCTTCAAATATTTGGTCATGAATATTGATAGAAGCCATTGCGACCATCATATCCGCAGGCCAAGCCTGACCATGATAAGATTCGAGATAGGGAGAGTTAGATTGGCTCAAAACAGTGGAAATTTGACTGCAGTATTGTTTGAATAAGCGAATATCACTGGAATCTCTATCTTCTTCTGATTGTACTGCCAATTTGCTGCCCAACAAGACATTACTCCATCCTTTATAAAATACACCATAGGCTAAAGGTAGGTTTTCGGGAAATATTTGTTTGGCCTTTGGTGAATTCACTTCTTTGATTGACCACGAAATTTCATCTATCCCTTCTTTGTAGATAGGAGAATCCCTATCAAGATAACGAATCAAATTGCACCAACTCAACCCATATAGTGAGTTAATAAACACAAAGCCTTCTGGAAACAGCGATTGCATTTCATCACCTGCGCCATTTCGGAGGGCAAATTTCAGAAAATTCAGTTGCTGATAAACATCCTCATTGTAAACACCTCTATCCGTGGCCTTAAAAGTAGGGTGATAATACAAGGAATAATTTAGATAGATTATACCCAACAGCAGAAGTACTGGAATGAGTTTTAAGCACCACTTTAAAAGCTTACTAATCATTTTTAGTTCTTTTTTGAAAACAACTCCCCAATCATCCGAAACGGAAAAGTCAGCGTCCGCCAGACTTTTTGATGGAAAGGACGACGGGTTTCAGTAATGTAAAATTCCTGATTATAACGGATTGCTGTGATTTCGATATCCTCCTAACGAAGCCGCGATTAACAAATTCTGTAACCAGTCATGATGATAGACAAATCCGTTGAGTCTTGCCGCAGGACTGATTAAGACAGCTGATTCATCCCAAGCCTGTAAACAAGAGGGTGAAAAATTATGAAGAAGGGCAAAAGCTCTGAAATTATGAGTAGTGCTAAGTATATCTCCATGAAACATTTGGGAGTTGTTGGCATGTCTATTCATTGCCCTCATGGATCTATCTATCATGTTGGAGGTTTTGTGTGCTTTGGGAAAGTCAAAATGTGCTAACCACTTGTTTTTCTTTTTACAGAGTTTAAGAATATTATCTTTCATGGGGCAGGAAGGCACATTCTTAGCTGTCCATTCCCGAAGCCTTCTTATATGTTGTGCGAATTGTCTTTTTGAAGTAGTTCGATAAGCCTTCCACACCTTATCTGCTGCTGTATTGAAATAGTCTTGAATCTTTTTTGTAGCTCTGTCTCTAATTTTTAGAAAGGCGTGTAAGAAACATTCAATGACTTGAATATTTGGATAGAGTTTTTGCCATGCGTTCTGTGTAGCTGTCCACCCATCTGTATTTACTGTATTAGGTTGGTAGTCAGATGACACATCCTCTGCTTCTTGTTTGAATACACCATAAGCTTCTTCCAAAGAATCCGCATCTGCGCCAGAAGAAACTTCCATACCTAAAAAACAGTTTTGTCCCACAGTTGTAGCCACATAAGCTTTTTTACCTTGTATTTTTACATGGTGTTCATCTGCTAAAATATCGGAAGGTAATTTTTCTGGGTCATGGATGGTTGTGCCTACAATGCTATAATCACTAAAACAATTATAGAGGCGGTACCACCACATCGCATTGTATCCAAAAGCAAATGCCAATGCCCAGAAAGGAACACCGAACCGCTTTAAGAACAAGCCTTTAGAAGCTATATACGTCTTCGCTCTGCAATAAGGCAGAATGAAACTTGGGCGTATTTGATAATTTTGTCCCGCTACTTTTATTTTTCGCATTTGGATATTCATTTTTTTCGACGGCCGAGTTTTGCCGTTAAGCACATAACCTTTAGTCATTTGTGCAGGAAATAACTCGGGGCTTGTTGCCCATATTTCGCTAATTATTTGGCGAGCTATTTTTGGGTCGTTTAAAAATGAATCGTATTTATTTTCCAAAATCGGTAATACAATCGTACAATTTTTGTTAATTTGAGATGCCATTGAATTTGCACTTGTTTGGTTCGTACTTTAAACATAAGCTTTTTCAGTGGCTTTTTTATTATCACAGCAAAACGTTACAATCAGTAAAATTCAATGATTTCTATGCCCTCATTGTCCAATTCAATCCGCATATTTTGAAGTTGATTTACCGTCAAATCAATAGGAATTTCTTGGGTATTGAAGCCGATGTAACTAACCACTAAAACAACACTGTCCTTTTTTTCGATAAAAGGCATTTGCTCCTTCAAATCCAACTCAAACCTTCCTTCAATATTGGTAGCAACACCAATTTCGGTATCTTTTATCCACAAGGTAACGCCTATCAATGCTTCATTGGATTTTGCATCAACGACTTTGCCACTTATCAAAAAAGGGTTTGCAGCCACTTCCATTTTCGCCGAATCTTGCTTACTTTCGGTTTTTAGGCTTTTGTCCACAGTCATTGTTTTGATTTCTACTACTTCCATATTCGGCTTACTTTCATTCGTTTGCGCCAATAAATTTGCAGCAGAAGACAAAACTCCAATGCCCATCAACAGGGATTTGGCATAAGCAAAACGGCTTTTTGAAGCAAGCATTTTACCGCCACCCAGTTGTTCTTCTGAGTAAATCCCACACAAGGCTCCCGTTTTGTAGGCATGCATCACTGCAATTTCATGGGGTGTTTTGTTCCGAAAATCTACAATACATCGGTCACACTGAGCGCACAAGCGTCCACCTTTTATCGAAGGCATTTCGTCCCAATATTGATTGCAGTGAGAGAGTTGGGAGAGGTTTATTTTGTTGATAGCCATGGGAATGAAAATTGTATGGTGTCGAACTTACGCCCTTTGAACTTGCATTTGAGCCTTGAATTTTGAATTTGAAGTTTTCATTCACCGCTTCAATTGTCGGTGAAAATACCCCTGCCGCATCCGAAAAACCCAACGGTTGCCCTTGCTCAAAGCGGGTACGCCCAACACTTCACCACATTCCAAACAGGTCAAATTTGGTACATCTTTCACCTTTTCATATTCCGAATCCAACAAAGCCACCAATTCATCAGGTGCTGCAATGTTGGCAAAATACAAACGCAAGATGCCTTTTCCAGCACCGTATTTGTGGTAAGTTAACAAATAATTGCCACATTTTCCGCAGCTTATGTCGAAGGTCTTGTGTTTTTGTTTCATTACTTCAATACAGTCACATACCCTTGTCGCTGCAATGTTTCGCCCGAAAACAAGGTAATTTCAGCCACATATACATACACACCTTGCTCCACAAATCGAAGGTTGTGCAAACCATCCCAACCCTTCAAACCATCTCCTTCAAAAATTTTCTTTCCCCAACGAGAATACACCTGCAAAATCACCGATTCAATATTACGGCCCACAACTTGAAATCGGTCGTTTACATTGTCTTCATTCGGGCTAAAAGCCGTTGGAATCACCACTTCCTCCTCCTCCCTATCCGAAAGAATAGTGATGCGAATAGAATCTCCTACGATGCAGTCATTTTCATTTTGTGCCAACAAATAGTAGGTCGTACTTTGGGTTGGAGCAGCAGTTGGGGTCAAACAATCATTGCAGCTAAGTGCCTGAATAGGTTGCCATTGAAAGGTAAAATTACTGCCATCTGTAGAAGTTGCATTGGCTTCAATATTAACCGACTGCCCCGCTTCAATGCTTTGGTTTTCGGTCAAAATGTCCACATTTAAGTTGGCTTGATTGAAGGTTTCTTGAAAAGTTGCTGTACAGCCGCCATTGCTTACCAACAATTCGATTGTGAAACTATTGGAGTTCGTAGAGTTGGTAAAAACCCGCACCGAATCGGCAGGGCCATCGAAGGGTAATTCAATAACTGCTTCCCCTTCAATCACATTCCACAAATAATTCACCTCCTCCCCTTTTGAGTTGCCGTTATAAAACAATACATCTTCTCCCGAAAAACACTCAAAAGTGCCCAAACCTTCAAAACTTGCCTCTGCTCCTGGCATAACTTCAATTTGTTTGGTCATCGTAGCTTGGCAAAGCCCAATATTGTCCGTAATATCATGCGTAATGCTGTGCATACCAACCCCTGCAATGTTTGGGTCAAAAACGGCAGCACCTCCTGTTGTCACAACGCCTGTTCCACCAAAAGTGCTGTTGCCTGAAACCCCTGCAATTGGCATCAAGGAAATAGGACCATCGGTGATGCAGTATTGTTCGGGCAAATTGAAGTCGGGATTGGGTGGTGGAAAAACATTGAAGGTATAGGAATCCAAGCTATTGCAGCCATTTTCATCTTCAAAGGAGTAAAAAAGTTGGTAGGTGCCTACTCCCAAATTGGAGGCTTGAAAGTTTTGTATCAAATTGCCGTTGATAAAAAAATCAGCATTTGCACCCAAATTACCCATTGGGGTGACAAGGGTTTCATCCGTTTCGCAATATTGCGCTGACAAATTGCTTTCGTCAATGACCGCATTTTCTCCAACCCCTTCAACTGTAATGGTTTCTGTCACACTGCCACATCCTGGAACGGTATAGGTGATGTTGAAACTGCCAGGAATCACCGCAGGATTGAACTGACCGCCTATGAATCCTGGCCCCGAGAAAGTGCCTCCCACAGGATTGCCAATCAAAGTAGCGGGCAAACTTCCTCCACAAATATTGAAGCCGCCCAAGTCGGTGTTTACTCCTTCAATGGTGAAACTCGGCCCTATTTCGATGGTGCGAACAATGGCACAACCGTTTGAAGTCGTGTAGGTAATGTCGTATTCGCCCGCTTCTGAAGGAACAAAACCTGCTCCAATCACATCTTCTCCACTGAATGTGCCTCCTGCAATGTTGGCTTGTAAACCGAAGGGTGCATCTTCTAAGCAGAAAAAGCTGCCACTTTGCCCATTGACATTGAAGAAAGTACCTATCGTAATTGTTTCGGTGACGCTGCAAGCATTGACAGTATAAGTGATGTCAAATTCTCCGATAAATCCAGTAATGGGCGGGCTGAAAGTATTGCCCGATACATGCAGACCGCTAAATGTGCCTCCTGCGGGTGTGCCTGTGAGCGTATAGTTGAGATTAGCAGAGGCTGCAAAACAGTAGTCCGAAATGGGATTGCTGCCTGTTACGCTGAACGAACATTGGGCGTAAGTCATTGAAGGTAAACAAAAAAGTATCAATAGCAGGGTAAAATAAAACCGCATGGGATTGTTGTTTTAGAACAGAAAATTAGAGAAATTCAAATTAAAAACTCAAATACAAATTCAACTAATCACTTGAAAATAAACAAATTGCTTTTCATAATTAATTTATTTTGGTTTTTCTTAGTGTTTACAAAAATACGGAAAAGTATCTTAGGACACAGATTTCGCAGATGACAAAGTTTTGGTCAAAAAAGCCGTTTTCAATTCCCAAATCAAACAAACACACACTACAAAATACTCGAAACCAACTAAATATAAATTTTCAGTATAAGCATCGGTCAAGTAGGTGTAGTAGGTCAAAACCACCATACCCGACCACACAATGGGAAATCGAAAGGGGGTGAAAATACAAAGTGCCACCAAGCTAGAAACGTACCAAGGATGAACAATGTTGGCAAAGGCAAAATAAATCAATAGTGCGAAAAGGAAGCCTTGCAGTAATGTTTTCAGATGGGCGGCAACCGATTTTTCATTTCCCCAATTTTTGTTTTCCCAAAAAGCCATAGCCATAATTCCAACCAAGGTCAAGATGGCTAAATTGCGTCCTGCTGTTTGGATGATGTTGTAGCCATATACTTGATAACCAATCCATCGGACGAGGTAGTAGATACTGGCATTGAACTCAAATTTTTGGAAATACAGCCCAATGCTTGACAGCAGATTTTGAAGGATGTCGAAGGTGAACAAAGGCACAAAACCGAATAATGTCACCATTCCTGCAATGGCACCGTACAAAATGCCTTTACGCCAACCCAATAAGCGAATGAAGAAAGGCAAGAAAATCATTGGAATAAGTTTGGAGCTGATTGCCAAACCCATTGCAGCGGCAGAAAATACCCAACTTCTCGTTTTCACTTCCACTTTTGGACTTCCCACCATGCACCGCCAAAATTCTTTACCCCAATGTTTGTAATCCATTACCCACTGTCCTATGCCCAACGTTTTTCGCCCACCATCCTCCATCCTTCGTCTTTCGTCTTTCATCTTTCGTCTTGCTTCTTGCTTCTTGCTTCTTGCGTCCAATAAAAACCAAACTGCTAATAAAATGAAAAAAATCATGGCTGCTTCAAAATGCACATTCCCAGTCAATTCCACAATTACCAAAGGATTGAGGGCATACAACAAGGTTTTCTTGGGCTGCAATCCCAACCTTTGCACCATCCGATACAAGAGGTAAATGCTGCCTACTTCAAACAACAACAAACAGGTTTTCATCAAAGCTGTTGCGCCATACAGGTCATTGGGGAAAAACGAACAAGCAAACCAGAAAATGAACTGACAGACAGGTGGATAGATGGTGAAATATTGAGGTGAATTGAGTTGGGAATAGAGTTCGAGGTTGATATTGTTGGGAATCAAACCTTGATAAGTTCCATCTATGAAATGAATGGGTAGTGCTTCAAAAGGACTGATGCCATTGCCGAGTAAACGTCCGTCCCAATTGAAGCGGTAAAAATCGTCGGATAGATTGGGAAGGGCAAACAACAGCAAAACACGAAACAGAATGGCGGCAATTAACAGAAAGCGATAGGTAGGAGCATCTTTCACAGATTGATACAACAGCCCATAAGCTAAAAACAACACACCAAACAAGGCAAAAACTTGATAGACCTCAGTGCGGAGTGTGCGGTAAGCCAAAAGATAGTAAGCTGCAAAGGAAAGCAAGACTAAGAGGGTGGTCAATGCTTTGGGTTTATTTTTTTTGAAGTTCAACGGCCTGCGTTTTAGAGGTCAAATTATTTGTTTTCCAATGCTTCTAAACCTCCTTTGAGGTTGTACAAGTTTTTGAAGCCCAACATGGCCATATAATTACAAGCATTGACGCTTCTCATACCAATTCTGCAATAGACAAAGTAGTGTTTGGTTTTGTCCAATTCATTGATTTCTTCTACAAAATCTGGATTTTTGATATCAATGTTGAGTGATTCTTCCAAGTGAAAATCTGCGTATTCGGTTGAAGTCCTTACATCTAAGAGGATGCAGCCTGCGTTTTGCTTGCTCATTTCCAAGAAAGTAGCGGGCATTAGGTGTTGGAATCTCGTTTTGTTCATATAGATTTGAAATCGGATGAAATGGGTTGAATCGTAAAATTAAGAATGTGTGATGGCAAAAGTCTTGAAGTTTTTATTTATTTTCGTCTTTTGTCAAATAAATTCAATTTTCGAGGGCTGATAGTGCCATGAAAAGCAGTTGTCCTTCTACCTAAAAAAATAGTGTTTACTATGGATATTGTTAAAGTTTTTGCGACCATTTTAACCCTTGCGGGAATGTTTTTACTCATTTTTGCCTGTTTTGCAGTGATGAAAGGCAGCGGCACTTTGCTCGGTGTGCAAGTAGAAAAAATGGGCTTTTTAGCTCCTACCTTTCTTGGAGGTATTTTCTTTGCAGGTGGCCTGTACTTGTTTCGGTATTTGATGGGAGCAAAGAAATAGTTAATAACCAAGTTGTTATTTTATTTTTCTGCCTTGCTTGTGTTTATTAAGAATGAACACAAGCAAGGCTTTTTTATGCCTGTTCTTTTGTTTGAATCACCCAAATTTGATTCCCTTCAATATCATTGACCGCCCCATAATAGAACTGCTCTTTTGCCTCAAAATTGATGTCAAATACCAATATACCACCATGTTCTGCAATGCGCTTGTAAAAGGTTTTGATGTACCAATCAACCAGTTTTTGGTAATCTTCTGCAAGAATGACAACGTTTAGTAATTTGAGATTCATTGTTTTGTGATTTTATTGAATTGTATCCTTTGATTATGATTCCTCACTATCCTTTCTATCAAGTCCAAATAGGATAGCTTAATGCAATTGGAGTACAAGTTAAATTGCTTTCCTGTGAATATTGAGTAAATAGGCAAATAGAATTTAAGCTCTAAAGAATCTTTATAATTTACATTTCTCTTATCTGTACCTGTAAAGACAAAGTTGCTTTTTGTTTTATCAAAAATCAAAGGAGGAATAGCAAGTAAACTATCCCCGTTAATGATTGGCTCTAAAAGTGAACTTTGGATAAAATGGTCATTGGCTAATGTCTCAAAAATATCCTCTTGTTGAAATTTTTCAAATGGATTGATTGTAGCCAATCCAATCCCCGTTCCGCAGTCAAAACCAGAATTTTCTTCTACAATCCCATGAGGTAGGTTCAACCGAACTCTTGTTGCATACCCAACATCAAACAAAGTAGAATCTTCAATATTATAAAAGAAAGCTTCATTTCTGTACACAATTAAGTTTACAGGAAAAATAGAATTATTCCGAATCGTACAGTCAAAATTTCCGTTTTCTTTTTTTTGAATATGGTATTCAAAACTTCCCAAAATATCCTCTGTTATTTCTCCCATTTGAGGCATAGCAGTAACATACTTCAAAAAATATCCTCTTGTAAACTGCAAATCTGCAAAAACACACAAGAGTAAGAGCAGGAAACCAATGCTCACAATTTTGAGGAAATGTTTGAAAATGTTCATATCAAACTTTAGAAATTTTGTTGCAGTAAATTAGTCTTTTACTTGAGTGTTCATCCCTCCATCTTCTCCTCGACCCAATCCAAAAAATGAAAATACGAAAAAGCTCCAGCTTCATAAGGGTTTTCCTTCAGTTCGAGCAGTGACTCATGCAAATCTTCAAAAGCTGTTTGCAGTTCAGATACATCGTTGATTTTCGAAAGATGTTTGAAGAAAGTGAGGACTATGTTTTCGACTTGATAGAGTTTTTTGTGTTTGTAGAGGTAGCGATAGGCAGAGCGAGAAGTGTATTCAATTAGTAAATCGTTGTTCAACTCAAAGTGAATAAGTAGGTCGAGGATTCGGGTGAAGCTGCCAATATCGGGTGATTCCTTGTCCAGTTCTTTGAAGCCCAAAAGTTCGTTCACCTCATCCAAAGCTGCATCATACTCCTTCTGATAGAAGTAAGCAGCCGCCATATTGAAGCGATTGCGAAAAACCCTATCTTTCTCATGGTCAAATATTTCAGGATTGCAGGCACGAACTTTTGGAATCATTTCGTACGCTTTTTTATAGTGCTTCAGCTCCAAATAATACGCCAACAGTGTTCCTTCCAATGTGTAAAAAATATTGGGGCGTATTTGAGCAACTGGAGCAATCACTTTTTCATTTCGCTTTTCCAAAATCAACTGGGCAGTCACCTCCAATTCTTCGTGCTTGTTGAGTATTCCTTGAACAAACATCAGATTGTTGAGTGTCATTAAGTAAATAATTGGTTTAGTTTCGATGTATATATCGTTTTCTCCAAACAATTCTACTTGTTTTTGCATCTGCTCATAGACCGCTTCTGAGTTTTTGAAGCGTAGGTGATAGTTCGTCCAGATTTCATGGAATTGGTATCGAGTAGCAAAGGTGATAGCTTTTGTAGAATCTTGTAACAGAGGATGCTGCATGAAATCTTTCCAAGATTGTTCGTTTTGTTCCTCTCTCACCTTAGAGCCACTATTTCCCAATTGAAGGTACTGACCGTACACTTTGCGGTAGTCCTCCATGTTTTGGATGGCGTTGAGGGATTCTTGGATTTTTTGGTAGAGGTCAAAACGGTCTGCCGAATTTTGAAGGGGAAGTAGCACAACAGACATTAGATAGAGTTCATATAGAATCCAATCGTCTTGGTATTTTTCAGCAAGTTTGAGGGCAGCGTCTATCCTTTTTTGGGCTAAATCAGTTGCGCCTCTGTCCTTCAATGCTCGAATTTCACGAAGCATTTGCAGCAAGCGGTTACGGTTGTTTTTATTGGAGTCGTAATCCGCTAAACTACTGACAATCAAGTTCAACAAATAGTTTTTAGCCACCGAAAATTGTTTGACAAATTTTTCTTTTCTAAATTTTTTGAGCAGTTTTTCCTCATCATATTCCTGCTGTCGGTCTATAGCATCGAATAGCTGCAAATAGGGATTGTCTTTGGAATTGTCATTTTTATAAGCAAACTTTTTGAAGTAGGCCTTTTCAGTTCGGGTGAGGGATTGAATGAGGTCAAACAAGTCGGTATTGGTAGCCATCTGTACGTCTTATTTTGGTGAGCTTCAAAAAGAAACTACCAAATATACACAGATATGGCTAAAAATCAAATGGCAAGCCTTCCTAAGAATGACTTGCCATTTATAAAAGTATTAAAATGGAAATAAGAATTGAAACAAAAAATTTCTAAAACCTCATTTCCATTTTTATTTATTTACTACCAATCCTTGCCATAGGTATTCCCATTGCTGTCCTCCATGTAGTAGTCATAGTCATCGCTACCGCTCATATCGTCAATCATTTCCATCGTATTCATGTGCATTTGCTGTGTACGATTCATCTGCATGTTGATGGTATTGTTAAACGCATCCATAGACATACCCGCAGGTACTTCAATGTGTTGAGTAGGTCCGACATATACGGCAGGAGCAAGGAATTCTTCAACAGGGCCACTCATTTTGTGGTTCATTGTCCAAAAATCAAGCGAGAGAATTCCATTTTCAATTTTCCAAGCCCCCATAGATTCACCTCCAACATCGGTAGTGACTTTGAAGTAAAAATAAGGCGAAAAATCCATCACTGTTTTGTTGCCTGCTTCATCGTAGGATACCCATACTCCTGCAATTTCGCCCTTGCTGAGGTCAGGCTGTTCTACTTGTTGTGCTATTGCAGTAGTTGAAAAAAGAAAAACGGTTATTAAAATAGAAATTACAAATTGAAATGTTTTCATGATACATGTTTTTGAGGTAATAAAAATTTCGTTTCTTATACCTACAAATATCACTCAAACGTTTTCCAATATCGAACCTAAAAAACGCATTTTGTAATATTCAATCAAACTTAAAAGTGCTTAAATCTACTGATTATCAGCAAAATGCAGAACCACTTCTTTTAATGTTCAAACTGATTTTTACTACAAAAAAAATACTTCAAAAGCAGTATATCAGTATATTTGGGGTCTTTGATAAAATCTGTGAAAGGAAAACTACCTTCTAAAAGCAGACTTCACCTCTAAAAAAAGACTTCGGAAGTTTTAATCTTTGAAAAATTCAGGTTTGTTAAATTAGTTTTTTGAATTTTGTAGAACTAAACTTCCGAAGTCTTTCTATTGTGCTATTTTCACTTCAGTTTTTATTTTTCAACGCATGTACCAACACATTTTTACAGAACTGCAACAAAACAAATCCGTCTTTGAAAACCTCCTCAAAAACACTCCCAAAGCCGCCTATACTTGGAAACAAGCTCCCAAAAAATGGTGCTTACTTGAAATCATCTGCCACCTCTACGACGAAGAAAGAGAAGATTTTAGGGTGCGACTGGGGTTGGTATTGCAAACGCCCGAAGTCACGCCGCCACCCATACATCCAACGAAATGGGTGACAGAACGAAAATACATGGAGCAAAATTTTGACGAAAAACTACATGGTTTTTTGGAGGAACGGGATAAGTCCATCGAATGGCTGCAATCTTTGGAAAACCCTCAATGGGATAATGCCTACCAACATCCTAAATACGGCCTTTTCTCTGCCCGATTTTACCTCACCAATTGGCTCGCCCACGACTACTTACACATGCGCCAAATCACCCGATTGAAGTACGATTATTTGCAGCATATTTCTGGTGAATCGGTGCGCTATGCGGGGGAATGGATGTAGCAACGTTTTACTAAAATGCCTCTATATTAATCAATTAGTTGAGAATACTTTAGATGCTTCTATTTTTGAAAACATTGATTTTGACAGGAATCTATATTCTTAACACACACAAACTTTCAAGATTTACTTTTCAAAAAATACTTGTCTATTTTTCGGTTGTGGTAACTTGGGAATTGTTCGTTCTTTGTGATTACTAAGCCTCGAACAGGAATTATTTACAGAAAGGAATTTTCCGCACTAAATACAGAAGATTTTCATCATTTAAGTGTGATTCTTTTTCGTAGCCGATTTTCCAAGGTCTCGGAACAGGCTTTGTTCAAGGCAGTACAACAATTTAGCACTTTACAATAACCAATCTCCAAAAACATGCACATCCAAAACCCAACCGACATTCAAAAATACTATCAAGCATTGGTAGAAAGAAATGAGCAATATATCGGCATTTTTTATGTGGGTGTAAAGACGACAGGCATTTTCTGCATCGCTACTTGTAGGGCGAGAAAGCCCAAATTGGAGAATGTGGAGTTTTACACGGAGGTCAAAGAACTGCTGCAAGCGGGCTATCGCCCCTGCAAAATCTGCAAACCCACCCAAAATGCCGACCAAGCTCCCGAAGAGGTATTGAAGGCAGTGAAAATGGTTGCTAACAGTCCCAAAGAAAAAATCACCGACTACACATTGACTCAAAATGGTTTGAGTCCAGAGTTTTTGCGGCGTTGGTTCAACAAACACTATGGCATGACTTTCCACGCCTATCAGCGCATGATTCGCATCAACCTTGCGTTTCAGGAGGTCAAAAACGGCAAAACAGTGACGGATTCTGCCTTTGATACGGGCTATGAATCACTGAGTGGCTTTGGCTATACCTTCAAAAAGGTCATCGGAAAATCCCCACAACAAAGCAAAGGTCAAAACCTCATTTACATCAGCCGATTGACCACACCTATTGGTCCCATGTTCGCCTGTGCGACCGATGAAGGTTTGTGCTTGTTGGAGTTTGTGGAGCGCAAAATGCTCGAAACCGAATTTCGGGATTTGCAGCACCGCTTGAATGCCACGATTTTGGCGGGTGAAAATGACCACATTCGGCAGGTCAAATGGGAATTGACGGAATATTTTGCAGGAACTCGCCAAACTTTTGAAGTTAGGCTACTCACGCCTGGTACAGCTTTTCAACAGAGCGTTTGGCGTGAATTGTTGAAAATTCCCTACGGTACAACTCGTTCTTACCAAGCCCAAGCCGAAAAACTCGGCAAACCCAAAGCTGTCAGAGCAGTCGCCAATGCCAACGGCTGCAATCGGATAGCTATCGTAATTCCTTGCCATCGGGTGATTGGCAAAAATGGACATTTGACGGGATATGCGGGTGGTTTGGAGCGAAAAAAGTGGTTGTTGGAGCATGAGGGGCGGCATGGAAATCAGGATTAAAAATCGAAACGGAAAAGTAAACCATTGAGCATTGTATGTGTTGTAGTTTATTAAAAAAGGACTTATGAATAAACTACTTACACTTTTATTGGTATCTGTCGCCTGCTATCTATTTTCTCCAAAGGTAAACGCTCAAATAGATGAAGATCAATTGGGCGCATGGTATATGTACTTTTGGAATACTGGCTTCAAAAATAGTCCATGGGGATTGCAGGGAGACATTCAACATAGAAATTGGAATCTTGGAGGTGACTTAGAGCAGTTGTTGCTTCGAGGGGGCATCACCTATCAACCCGATAATACACCTATAAAATTCACGCTGGGCTATGGCAATATTACCACAGGTACTTTTGGTGACTCCAAAGAAACAACTTCCGAAAGTCGTATTTACCAAGAAGCCTTAATTCCTCAAAAATTAGGCAATCGTTTTCAGCTTACCCACCGTTTTCGTTTTGAGCAAAGATTTGTCGAAAACCAAGATTTTAGAACCCGTTGGCGTTACAACTTGTTTTTGAACGTTCTGCTCAACAAGACGGAAATGGAGAAAGGCACAATCTACTTTGCTTTTTACAATGAACTATTTATCAATGGTGAAAGAGGAATAGGGGATGGGAGAGAAGTGCAGATATTTGATAGGAATAGACGCTATACGGCTTTGGGGTATTGTCTCCAAAAGGGTCTAAATATTCAACTGGGCTTTATGGAGCAAGCTACGGATGATTGGACTAAAGGACAGATGCAGTTGAGTGTGCATCAGAAGTTTTGATAAAAATTTAATGCGGCGAACAAAATATATATTTTTCAGATAGCCGCCGTACTATGGCAAAATTGAAGTAAAAGAAAGCGGGCTTACATTCTGCTGTTAGGAATCGTTTAATTTTCAAAAATAACGATTTTCTCTGTATTTTTGACATTCTTTTCATGTGTTTCAAAGAAATATGTTATGCAATCCAAAATATACACCTTCATCTTATTTGTGCTTTTGGTTATTTCTCCTCCCATTTCGGCTCAATTTACTGAGGTCAGCATAGAATCGGGAATCCTTTTTCAGCATACAAGTGCGCTGATGATAGGTGGAGGCGGTGTATTTTTTGATTACAACAACGATGGTTGGGAAGATATTTATTTAGCAGGTGGTGGTGGAAGCGATGCTTTGTACCACAACAATGGAGATGGTACATTCTCTAATATTTCTGAAACGGCGGGACTAAAAAACCTTCCTAATTATCAAACTACGGGGGCAATTTCGGCGGATATAGACAATGATGGTTTTCGGGATGTTTTTGTGATGACTTGGGATACACAGCCCAATATGATGTTGCACAACAATGGCGATGGCACTTTCACCGAAATCGGTCAGCAAATAGGAGTGGCAGATGTTTCTTTTTCAATGGCCGCCTCGTTTGGCGACTACAATGTGGATGGTTATTTAGATCTGTATGTGGGCAATTATTTGGAAGAAAATGGGGGTTACGATGCGGAAAATGGTTTTGGACATGAAGGATACCGCAATTTTTTCTACATCAATCAAGGGGATGGAACATTTGAAGAAGTGGGTCAATTTTATGGATTGGATGATGCAGGGTGTGCGCTTGCAGTTGCTTTCACGGACTATGACAATGATTCGGACGTGGATATTTATGTGGCCAATGATTTTGGAGAATGGGTACTGCCCAATTCGATTTTTGCCAATTCATACCCTACCGACTTTTTCTCCAACTTCAATACGATAACTGGATTGGATATTAAAATTTATGCTATGGGAATTGCAATTGGCGACTACAA
This sequence comes from Chitinophagales bacterium, assembly GCA_041392475.1. Taxonomy (NCBI): domain Bacteria; kingdom Pseudomonadati; phylum Bacteroidota; class Chitinophagia; order Chitinophagales; species Chitinophagales bacterium. The sequence goes on from JAWKLZ010000002.1 coordinate 768,255, forward strand.
TGAAGATGGCTATTTCGATTATTATGTTTCCAATTTAGGACGCAATCGCCTCCTTCAAAACCAAGGGCTCAACCAGCGTTTCTTGGATTTGGCTATTCAAGCAGGTGTCGACAACACTTACAGCGGCATAGATTCTTCAACAGGTGATGTACTTTTGGCAACAAGCTGGGGTACAGCCTTTTTTGACTATGACAATGACACCTACATCGATTTATTTGTGAGTAATGGACATATTCCCGCAGTCAACGATCTAAAAAATTCGGAAGTTGACCCCAATAAATTGTACCGCAACAATCAAGCGAATGGTACTTTCACAGATGTATCGGATGATATGGGTGTGGCGAATACCGATGTTTGTAGAGGAATGGCTGTTGCAGATTACGACAATGATGGCGATATGGATATTTTGGTTGTAGGCATTTACGATGCTGGTAGAGAGTTCACTTCTGAAAACCATGTTCTTTTGTACCGCAATGATTCTCCTCCTGCCAATTGGCTAAAAGTAGAATTGAAAGGAGTAACCAACAACAAACAAGGAATTGGAAGTCATGTTGAAGTAAAGGTAGATGGGCGGACTTTTATGCGAGAGATTGATGGAGGCAGCAGTCATGCTTCTCAAAATAGTACGATTGCTCATTTTGGTTTGGGAAATTACGAAATGATTGACGAATTGAAAGTGCGTTGGTTGGGTGGAGCAGAACAGGTCTTTACCAATATTGCAGCCAATCAAACGGTTATTATACGAGAAGGAGAAATGACTGCTATTGAAGAACATACGTCTTCTTTATTGCAGTTGACCAGCCAACCAAATCCATTCAAAGAAAGTACACTTATCAGCTATTCCCTGCCAAAATCTTCAAAAGTTTCTTTGGCTATTTACGATGTAACAGGTCGTTTGATTCACCAAATAGCAGAAAACGAACAGGCTGTGGGTAAACAAATGTTTGATTGGCAACCTTCTGCAAAATTAGCTGCGGGTATTTACTTTTGCCAACTGATTACTGATTTTGGAATGGCTTCCCATCGTTTAATCGTAGAATAGTGCTTATCAATAAAATTGTGAGTCTATTAAAAACGACTTTTGAAGTTTATTCTTGAAGATATTGGGATGTTTGAAAATCACTATGCTTTCAAAAGAAAACTTCAAAAGTTTCATTTCATTCCACCAAAATCTTCAATGAACAAAATCATATATCAGCCTCCCGCATAAGGCGGCAACAAAGCAACTTCATCTCCATCTTTCAATACAAAATCATCATCATGCACAATTTCTTGATTGACTGCAATGTGGTGTGTATATGATGCCAGTTTTGGATATAGATTAAGAAGTTGTTTTCTTAGTAAGCCTATCTGCTGAATATCCTGAACAGCAATCATTTTTGTTTGGGCAACATCGGTGAGAACGCCCCAAAATAATACGTTTACTTTCATTTTTTTATGTTGAAGTGTTCGTGTGTTAATGTTTGAGTTTGATTGTGGTTTTCGCAATTTAATTTTGATTTGAAAAATACTGCTTTTCTGTTTCAAAATCCAAGAATGGATATTGGATTTCCAAAACTTCAATTAACTTCAATTGTCGCTGCAAAAAAAACAAATGAGCCTGGCTTTTTGGATTTCGAGGACGGTGATTTTTGGCATTCAAAATCTTCTCTATTTTCCCCTTCAATTTCTCTGTAGCATCATCAAAATATACCGTTTGAAACTTTTCCCAAATATAGTCAATTGCAGTGGTATTGGGATGCAACATATCTGACTCATAGAAGCGGTAATCTCGCAAATCGTCCATCATAATTTCATAAGCAGGAAAATAATGTGTATTTTCTATCTTTTGCTTCAATTCATGTATTGCCACCAAAAGTGTCGATTTACTCAACTGATTGTCAATCGCTCCGTTTTTCCAGTGGCGAATAGGACTTAGCGTAAAAATGGTTTGCAATTTTGGGTTTACCTCTTGAATTTGCTGCAATGTAGGTACAAGCGTATCAACGATGTCTTTTACCGATACTTGATAATGGTCGAATTGTTTTTGGGGAATCTTGTGGCAATTTGCTACTATTTGCCCCGATTCTTTCCATTTATAGACAAAGGATGTTCCAAAAGTGAGGATTAAATAATCGGTTTGCTTCAGAAAATCTGTTGCCCTTTTCAGTTCCTGATTAATGCGTTGAAGGCATTGATTTTGGTCGGTATTTGAAAATTTACCGTGGTGCTTCCAACTGTGCCATTGTTCATTGAAGTAGTGTAAGTCGTTGATGGTAAAAGGTTTTTCGGCGAGCAAACTTTGCAGACAAGCATTGAGAGACATAGGATTGTACAAAATACCAAAGGGGTTCACCATTGCAGGAAATTTTAGGCTTTGCATTTGGTTTCCAATATTTTCTGTAAAACATGAACCTATGAATAGGCATTTGTTTTGGTAGGTAATTTTGTGAGGCGAAGGAATCACTTGAATAGATGTTCTAAATTCCATCGACTATTTTTTTGATTTGTTCTATACTCAAACCCGTTGTTTTGCTCACTATTTCGATGTCGGCGAATTGCAGCATGGTTTTGGCAATTTGTTCTTTTTCTTTTTCTGCTTTCTCCAATGCTTCTAACCTTTGTTGCTCTGCTTTCTCCAATGCTGCCTTTTTTTCTTTTTCCGCTTGCTCCAAGATTTCCTTCTCTCGTTTTTGAACATCTTGTTCAATCAAATCCCCATATTCTGTTCGGTATTCTATCTCTCGAAGTTGTCGTTCGGTATAGCCCGACAAATCCAAATCACCAAAAGCTTCGACTACTTCATCTGTGTGAATGGCGTTTCGTATTTGTTCGGCTCGTCTTGGGTCAGGAATCACATCCAATACCAGCCATTCAGCCAAAGTATTTTGATGTTGAGTCCGCAAGATTTTTACCAATTCCTTCCATTTTGGTAGATTTCGAGGGTACAATGCCTTGATGGTCCAGTCAAATGTCCAATCCGAATCCTCTTTGTTGGAACACAAAGAAACCGTTTCTACAATATCGTTGTGCGGAGGTTTGAGGTCAAACAACCAGCACACACTGTAACAAGCAACGACATTGGAGTAATCGTCACCAGACTTGAATTGGCTGGAATAATTGCGACAATGGTAGTCCAAAAATCGAGGAATAGCCAATTTGTTGGTGCCTTTTTGGATTTCTATCAAGATTCGATTTCCTTCTTGGTCTTTGCAGAAAATATCTATGACATTGTGTTTGCTTTCATTGACCAATCTATTTTTTCCCTTAATGATGAATTCCGTTTCGCTAAAAGATACTTCTTGAATAGGAGATTTTAAGTTTTCTTTCAATACGGCATTGAGAAAAGCTCGTGTGATGTGCGGTTTTTTGCCAAACACTCTTTTGAAGAAAATATCGTATTTTATTCGTCCAAATTCCATGAGATTTTTATATTTTGAAAACTCTGGCAAAATAGCTGCCCATTTCCTCGACCAAGGCATCTTTATTATCCTCTACTTCAATGCCTGCCAATGCTTTAGCCAAGCGTTTTTTGTACTCCAACTGCATTTGGCGACCAATTTGGATGCGCTGTGCTTGTGGTGAACCTGCGCCGTGCATAGATTCGGTGAGATAGCCAACGGCATTGCGTCCGAGAGTCATGTTTTCTATCAAACGCAAAATTCGCATTCGATGTTCTGTTTTGACATCTGCCCGTCCTTGCAAATATTTTTGGATCAATTTACCGATTTTGGGATGGTTCAGTTCTTGTTCAGAAGGCATAGTAGCAACCAATCCGCCCGCCAAGTCTTGCGCCAATCGTCCAATTTCGTAGGGCATTTTGGTGACATGGTGTTTGCAGACATTCGACAACATTCCGTCACAGATATAGGCTCCCGATTTGGTGGCATACCCTTGATGGGAAGACGCAATTCCTGTGGCGTAAATGGTTTCGTTGAGATGGGTCATTTCCACGAGTTTGTCCTTGATGTGCGATACATTTGGGATACCATTGTAGTCTGCAATGGTTGCTGCTGCGCCAATCAAAACATCCCCCAATCCGCTTTTGCAGACATAGCTCCTTCGGTGATAGGCGGTGAAACGCTCTACCAACATGGAAGCAAAATCGTATTCGCCATCCATGAAAATATATTTGTTGGGAATAAATACTTCCTCAAAAATCACCATTGCCTCCTGTCCTCCATATTTTGCATTTCCAACATCTATATCTCCTGCTTCCATGCTCCGCATATCACAACTTTGCCGACCGTATATATAAGTAATTCCTTTTGCATCAACGGGTACTGCACCAACAATTGCATAATCTTTGTCGCCTTCTCCCAATCGCATCGTTGGCATGACCAGCATCCAATGTGAATTAATGCAGCCTGTTTGGTGGGCTTTTGCGCCGCTGATGTAAACTCCTTCGGCGGTTCGGCGGACAACATGCACAAACATATCTGGGTCAGCTTGTTGGTGTGGGGCCAAACTTCTGTCACCTTTCACATCAGTCATCGCTCCTCCAATCACATGGTTGTAGCGATGCGTAAGGGCGATGAACTCTTTGAAGCGTTGGTGATAAGGAGTATTGTATTTTTCATCTATTTCGTAACTAACTGAATACAAAGAATTAAAAGCATCCATTCCAACGCAGCGTTGAAAACAAGTACCTGTCAATTGTCCTAATTTTCGCTGCATTTTGTTCTGCAATACCATATCCTCGGTACTTGTCACAACGTGTAAGAAACGGCTGATACGCTCTCCTGTGAAAGGTGAAATGACGGATGCCAATTCGGGGGCTTCAATGGCTAAATCATACGTCCGCGCAAGGGCATTGATGGACGGCCGAATCATGGGATGGTCAACGGGTTCTTCAACGAGCTCTCCAAAAAGATAAATTACTAATTTTCTTCCTCTTAGGCTATTGATGTAGTCTTCGCCTGTGGTGATTTTTTTGTGTTTGGGAGGAGATATTGTATCTGGTAACATCTTGATTGCGTAATTTTAAGGAAATAAGGATTGTTGTATTTGGGATGTCCAACAACATTTTCCAAAGATATTAAATCCTTTTTAAAATCAGGCATCCGCTTTCACTTCCATTTCAACTTCCTCCTATTCAAAATATTCATCATAAATCCATTTACTCCCCACAAAATCAAACTGAAGGCAATGGCAGTGAGCCAATTATTGACATAAAAACCCACAGTCAATTGATCTATCATCAATATCAATGCAGAATTGAGAATGAGAATGAATAAGCCTAATGTTGTGAGGGTTTTTGGCAAGGTTAAAAAGGCAAGTATCGGGCGGCTAAAGGTATTGATTACTGCAAGCCACATAGATACGACAAAAGCTGCCATAAAGCCCTTGACAAGTACACCCGGTAATATATATGCAGTGATGACCACTGCAATACTATTGATGAGTAAATTCACCAATCGCTTTTGCATGGAGTTCTTACTTTGGTTAACTTAAATATTTCCAAAAAAGGTGGGCTTCTATTTTAATGACCAAAAAGACATAGAAGTTCCAGAATCGTTGATTTTTCTTCGATTTTTATGTTTAAGAGTGGTAAGAGAATGGTTTAAATTCGAGCGTACACCTACCAATTCCGTGTATTGAAAGTGGAGCATCTATTTCCCGAATTTTGGTAATAAACAAAAGTAAATCAATAAAAAATGATGTTGTGGTTGGTATATAGTAGATGGCAGAAAAATAATTCCTTTTGATTGATTACTTATATCTTGTGATACGGAAAAGGAGGCGATGGGTTGGGTTTTGAATGTCTGTTTAATGTAAAGAAATTGAATTAGGGGATATTTATAAAAAATGCTTATCAGATATGTGGAACAATATCCGATAAGCATTGAAGGTATAGTCTATGAAACTTGATTTTTAGTTAGTAGGTTTGTCTGGAGCGGGTGCACTTGCATGAAAATCTTGAAAAACCCTTTGTGCATATTGGTCTAATAATTCCAGCACACGTTCACGTTTATCGGATTTTACAATCATTCCTATGTGGTGGTCTTTGTACATTTTCCAGCAGATTTCAGCATCCGTAAAGCTGCTGTAGTCAGGATGTTGGTACTTGATGAGGGATACAATAATACCTGTATAATGCTTTTGAATCTTGGGTAGTTTATAGCCACCGCCCGTAGCTTTCGCCACTTCAATTTTTGCCCACTCTCCCCATAAGTTGATGTCAGACGAAAATTCTACCATTTCGGCAAGATGTGCGCCTCCTACTCTTGAAGAAGTTTCTAAAAAGTAAAACTCGCCCGTTTCTTTCGACTTGATATACTCTGTATGAGAGGCACTGTATTGCATTCCAAAAGCTTTCATCACTTCTTTGTTGAGTTTCTGCAATTCTTTGTCATCTTTTCCGCCATATTGTGCTATACTTGAACGGAATATACCTCCGCCATGAGCTACTTCAAAGGGAGTATTTAGGTATTGTGAAGTACGTGCAAAAATTACTTTACCATCTACACTCAAAGCATCTACATGAAACACATCTCCTGGCCGAAACTGCTCAATGAGGTAATTGTGTCTTTTTTCACCGAGTTTTTCTAGATGTTTCCAAAGATCTTCGGCAGAATGAATTTTGGTAATCCCCGTTGCAGAGGCTTCTGAGCGTGGTTTGACCAACCAAGGGGCTTCTACTTTTGCTACATAATCATGAATTTCTTGGTCGTTGAATAAACCACTAAATGCAGGAACATTGATTCCTGCATCTGCTGCTTTCACCCGCATGGCCAATTTATCACGAAAATAGCGGCAAGTTGTTTGCCCCATTCCTGAAATGCGAAAATGCTCTCTTAGCAATGCTGCTTTTTCTACATCAAAATCATCCAATGCTACAATTCTATCTATCTTTCTGGTTCGCATCAACCAAGACATCCCTTGAATCATATCTGCTTGATTCCATTGTCCGTCCTCATTTTCCACCATATAAAATGTTTCATCAATAGCTTCTTTAGGCCATTTTTCATGCTCCAGTTTTTTAGATGTAAGCAAATACACTTTACTGCCTGTTGCTTTACAAGCACGTAGAAAATCTGCTCCTTTAAAAAAAGAAGCGATACAGAGAAAGGTTGGTTTCATATCCATATTTTGTTGATGTAAAATAGAATTGTTAGGTTTGAGTGTTGATTTTGGGGGCGCAAAGGTAGAAAAATTGAAGGAGGAAAAACAGATACGAAGGTTAATATTTCGTTAAGAAAAAACGGATTGATTAGAGTGATATTTACCTCTAACCAATCCGTTTTAGGAACACCGCATTGATTTGTTTGTGTTATTGTTGTGAGCGAATCGAATGCAAGTTGTATTTCAATTGCTCTACTTTTTGGATTTGTTCGTGGGTCATTTTATTTCTATCTTCTTGAATCAAGCTATTTTGTTCAATATCTGTTTCTGCTTTATTGATTGCTTGTTTATAATTTTCAATGTCTTTGACAAGTTGGTCGTATTCAGCCTGCAATTTTTGTCTGGCCTTGTCCATTTGGTACAAAGTTTTTTCTTCTGTTTCTAATTCTTCGCTCACTGCTTTGTAGGATTCTGTAATTGCAAAATCTCGTATCATTGCCAAACCTACTTCGTATTTTTCTGCATTGGTAGGGCTTGCGAGATATCCTTTTTCTTCTCCCAAATCGAAAAATACTTTTAGAAGAGTACCTTCTGGATGTGGCTGAACCATTGAGTAGATATCTACTGTATTTTCGCTGAGTCCGTCAATGTATGCCTCTTTAGATAAAAATTCACTTCCATACATTTTTGGTTTTGCACCAAAGTCTTTGAGATATTTTTTCCAACTTTTTGCTACATCAACTGCATTCGCACTCGGAATAGATACCCTGATTCCTGGTCGCTGTCCTTGACTCATAAACTCGAAGATTTCTGTTGATTCAACAGCGGGAGGAGCTTCCAATTCTATTTGTAGCGGACCGATTGTTACCGTTTGTTTACCATTATCTTGAGAAGGAGGAATGGGAGTTTCACCCATTTGCATTGAAGGTTGTGACGATTCGGCGGGTTTGTTATTACTTGCATTTGGGGGGATAAATTGGTATTGATTGGGGGTTTGTGCAAGGGAACTTTCCGCAAACATCATCAATAATCCAGCAAGTATCGTAAGTATGACTTTAGATTTTTCCATATTACTAATATAAGGGTTTTTATTGAAATTTTAAATGATTGTTGAAATTTTGGTATTATTGGTTAAAAATAAGCCCTAATACTGCGATAAGCACTATTAGGGCTTGCTATAATAGGATTTATTGTAGCAAAGTTAAAAAAATATCTTGCAGTTACTAACTACAACGAATTTTTGAGGTGATATGGTATATATTATCTACCGACCAATTCTCAATCCATTTTTATATTTTACCACAAAAGCATCGCCATAGCCCCGTTGTTTTAATTCTAACAAGGCTTGTTCTACATTTGTTTTATCTGTGAAACTACCTAAAATAACCCGTTTTACACCTGTACTAGTTGTTTCGGTATCGACAAATCCCAAATCGTTTAGTTGATTGAAAGTTGCCATATCTGGTGAGCGATAAGCACCCAACTGAATTTTATATTCTGTGCCTTCTCCGATTGAGCTTGAGGAAGATGCAGTAAAGTCCGTTGTAATATCAGTATCATCAATTGTCTCGGTAGTCGTTGCAGTAGTAGTTGTGGTCGTTGTGTTATTCGTATCTGGCACATAATAATCATAAACACCTTTGCCTGAAGTAGATGTTCCTGATTGAATACAACAATTTTTATCAAGGATCACTTCACCTGTAATGGGGTCTCTGTCATAGTAAGTAGGCGTATTGTTGTTGGTGTAAGGCGTGGTAGTGCTTGAACTGCTACCACTATATGTGCTGGAATTGGAGGTACTTGAATCGATATTGTAGTCATAACTTGAAGTAGAGGAACTGCTGCTACTTGAACTTGAATAACTGCTGCTTCCGCTGCTACTTGTATGTGATAGTCGTTTACCACCACTACCAAAATAACGAGGTAGGCTATAAATTGCATTGGAGTTATATCCTGTAATTACAAATTCAGTACGTCTATTTTCTTGATGTTTGCCTTCATCACAAGGTACGCCATCTGCACATTCGTTGGTCAATTGGTTTTCACCATAACCTTTTGCAGTCATTCTGCTGGGCACTACACCACGTGAGGTGATGTAATTTAAGGCAGATTGCGCTCGTTTATCAGAGAGGTCATCATTATAAGGATGTGTTCCTCTGGAATCTGTATGAGAACGAAGGTCAATGACTATACCTGGATTTTCGAACATAAACTTCACCACTTTGTCCAATTCTATAGATGCATCTGAACGTATGTTGGATTTGTCAAAATCATAGTAGATGTGGTTCAATTGAGGTAAAACTCCGTCCAAGATAGGGTGATTTGGATCACTTCCCTTTCCATCATCTTTGAAAGTAATATCTGTTTTATTGCTATTTGGTGTGTTTCCGTTTGATATACTGCTATTTCCTTCTCCAATATTGGTTCGAGGGTCTCCTCCTTGGCTGTAAGGATTGTCACCGTCTCCAGTATATGGATTGTCACTATTTCCATTATATGGGTTGCCGCCATTACCACTATTTCCACGATTTGTATTGTTTGCATCTAAAGGAATTGGAGCAATTTCAATGTCCATACCTATCTTATTTTGCAGTGGATCTTCGCAGTCTATTCCTCTTGTAGAAACCGTCTTATTGGCAGTGAAATAGAATTCTTTGGTAGCATATATTACATAATCTGACTCAGAATTTAAGTAAGACTGATACATCCCATCCGATTCGGTGACGAAGGTATTGTCATCACGGGTATCGGCATTGGTGATTGTGACAATGGCACCGCTAACAGGCAATCCTGTGGCTTTGTCGATTACCATTCCTTTCACTTCGCATCCTCCTTCGCCTGATGGGCCTGAACCTTCTGGACAGATTGGAATTTTCACGTTTATTTGTCTACCGTTCATACCTCCTACTGTAGAGATGCTTTCTTTTCCTTCTTGGTAGCCCATTTTGGTTGCTACAACGGTATATTCCTTATCAGGTGAAACAGGAAAGCTGAAAGTTCCATTGAAGGTAGTTTTCTTTTTTTGCATGATTTTAGCTCCATCCATCAATTGTACCATCGAACCTTCAATGGGTACTTGTGTATTGCAGTCAATGACTACACCTGTCATGATGTTGGTAAGTTTAGTGAAACTGTAAATATCATCGTCCCCTTTTCCGCCAGAACGGTTAGAAGAAAAATATCCTTTCTTATTGGTTGCGTCAATAATCATTGCAAAATCATCACCATTCGTATTGATAGGATAGCGAAGGTTGTCAGGACTACTCCAAGTTCCATCTTCCAATAACATGGTTGAGAAAAGGTCTAAACCTCCCAATCCAGGAAGTGCATCGGATGCAAAATAAAGGGTGCCGTCATCAGCCATAAAAGGAAACATTTCGTGCCCTTCGGTATTGATTTCTGGCCCCAAGTTCTCGGGTGCTCCCCAACTATCACCACTTCTATAACTGACATACATATCTACGCCACCATAACCTCCTGGCATATCTGAAGCGAAATACAAGGCTTGTCCATCAGGAGAAAGTGCTGGATGGCCTACTGAGTAGTCATCACTATTGAAGGGAATCGATTTAATTTCGCCCCATTTATCTCCTTCTGATTTTGACTCATAAATTTGAAGATTGACCGTTTTGAGTTTTTCTTCTGTATCATAGCCTATCTTGCCTTTGAAGTAATTGTTTCGTGTGAAATACATGGTTTCGAAGTCTTTGGAAAAACTTACTGTTCCTTCGTGCATCCAAGTATTTACTTTGCCTTTGAAGCTTTCGGGCGTACCAAGTTCTGAAGGATTTTCATCACTTTCGTTTTCGGAGTAAAAAAGGTCTAAGAAAGGGGCATTTCGCCAATTATACGTGCGTTGTGCGTGTTTTTCGCTTTGTTCAGAAGCATATACAATCCCTTCTTTGTAGAAAGCGGGACCAAAATCTGCCAAACTGGAGTTGATGTTATTGGCGAGGCTGACCTCATAAATGCCTGGATCGGTCAGAAAATAAGTAGATTCTTCGCAAGCTTCTACTTGTCTTAGTCCTCTTGTATCGGCAGGCACCAATTGTGCATACTCCAAAAAGAATTCTTTGGCTTCTTCAAATTTACCGTTGGCTTTCAAAGCCATTGCATAATAGTACTTGTGAATAGGCTCGCTTTCTGCAAGTTCTACCACCTGCTCATACCAGTATTCTGCCTCAACTGGCATGTTCATGTATCGGTAAGTATCCGCTAATTTTATTTTTGCTTCTGCAATATCATCTTTTGCCAATACACGCTTGTACTCTTCAGCAGCTTCTGGAAAGGAGAATCTATCAAATAAGCTATTGGCTTTTTTCACTCTCGGATCTTGAGTCTGTGCATCAGCCTCACTTAATTGTAGGACACAAGCAATAAACAAAAAAAGTATGACGATAAGTCGGTTATGTTTCATCGGAAAGGGGTTTAACAAATTCAATAATAGTACACAGTTGCAAATCAGGGTTTGACTAGTGTTTTTACAAAAACAATACCAAAGTAAAACTTGATACTTGGAATTGCCACTTTTCAAATTTATATAAGTTCAATTGTAGTATAGTTATGAGTGGATATTTGAACAGGTATAGTATTTGGGTTCGAAAGATGTATAGATTGTGAGTGGTTGGGGGTTTAAATAATTGGCTTCAATTTGATTAGAACTGATTGCTACCAATAGGTTATACCTGTTAATACGTAGAATAGGGCTTGTAAAAATACAGAATAATGTCATAAAATTCAAATCTATGTCATTTATTTGTCATTTTTTCAACTTAAAATAAATAGGTTTCAAATTCTGACCTTTTTCATATATTAATAATAAAAACAATGACTACAATCTTTGCACCGTTTTTAACTTGCTTAACCAAGCTTTTAAGGTGCTTTTGAAAACAAACAACATAGTCAATGAAGTGAATATAAATTGCATAATACTTGCCTGAGTGTAATTCATATAAGTCTGCTGTGCTGAAAAGAAGCCTATCACCAAAATGGTAGTAGTTGCGATGAAGGGGAGATATATTCTAGGAGATTTCAAAGGAAATAAATAACTCGGGTAAAATACACACAATAGAATGAACACAAGAATACGGGTCACAAGAGAAGCAATCACTGCGCCCCAAATTTGAAGGAGAGGAATAAGCCAAAGATTGAGTACAACGATTAATAACGTTGAGGCAACTTGAATTTGAAAGGTTGTTTTGGTGTTTTTATAATAATAAAACTGTTGATAAGCAAGATAGCTAATAGCGGAAAAGAGATATCCTATCGAATAGATAAAAATGTATACTTGGATGGCCAAATAATCCTTCTTTGTAATGACCCAATGAATATGTCCCACCAAAAGGACAATACCCGATACGGCAAATACGGTAAGTAAAAAGTAAAACTCATAGAGTTGTTGAATTTCTTTCCGTTGTGTAGTTTTTTCTTTTTCTAATGCTTCATAAAAAAATGGTAGTATAGCTGCTCTTACTGCAAAGTAAGCCAATTCTATTGCACCAGCCAAAACATTCAATAAACTATAAATACCGACCAAACTCAAGGTACAAAACCGTTCTATGATAAATTTGTCTCCAAAAGAATAGAACCAATCTAGTAGGGTTTGAGGAAGAAAATACTTGACAAACTGAAAAGGACGTACAAAATATTTCCAGTCAATACGCCAAGTCAAATATTCTCGATTCAAATGCAATACTGCAATCGCTATGACCCAACTGCCAATACTTTTGCCTGCTAATACTCCAACTACGCCCCAACCTGCCAATACAAACAAGACCTGTAAGCCTGTACTTAGAAAAATGCTGCTGAGTTGTAGTACTGCATAAAAACGCAATTGTTTTTTATTGCGGAGATAGGCCATGTAAGGAGCATGAAAATTATACGCTACGCCTTGAAGTGTGGCTAAATAACCATACGGATAAAAAGTAAGTGCATCATCTTTAAAACCTATGCGAAACAAACTTTCTCCAAATAAAAATATAATAGCGGTACTGAAAATGCTGAGATATAGGGTAAGGGTGAGCATTTGCCCTAAAAAGCGCCGCAATCGTTCATAGTTGTGGTGGTAATTGTAGTAAAAGGTAAAAAAAGCAGAAGTAATACTCAATGCACAAATCATCCCAATTAAGGTGGAATAATTTCCCATCAATGACAAGATACCATACTCTTCACTCGGAAAGTAGTTTAAGTAGAATGGCTGCAACAAAACCAAGGAAACGAAAGGTTGCAGAAAAAAAAGAAAACTGTATAGTATGGTTGAACTAATGAGTTTTTGCTGCATTAGAAAGGTCAATGAGTTTTAATGAACATCAAAAATAGATTTATTTGTTTTTGTATTATTGGGTTTTTATTACAAAATATTATTCCTTGCTCAAAAAAATCTTTTGTAATATTAAATCATTTTATTTCAATTAATAATTATTTATTATAAATAAAATATGCAAAGTAAATTAATGCTGGCTTACAATACTTTCATCAGGTCAAGCTTTGTTCAAACAAAACACCAATCACAACTATCTTTGAAGTATGGCGTAAAATTTGTTGTATTCTGAATATTAATTGTAGCGCAAATATCCTGAAAATGCTACTGCGAAAACCTACCCAGTGATAGTTCTCAGAGAACTCTATTCAAAAACCCCAAGACTCTATAATACCACAAGAGGATTATATACAAATAAGAAAAACAATATTTTTATTATTTGTATGGATTTATCCAAAATAATATAAACCAACAGCAATAAAAAAAAATCATTATACTATGTTGATAGTGAAATTACTATGCCTACAACTATCGACTCGCATTTCATCTTTCCTTATTAGGCAACCTGCCAATTACTATAATTACCAACTTTTAGGTGTCAAAGTTACCACCTTTTCTTTCAAGAAAGTAAACACATATAATAGCAGTGTTTCTCTCATCAAAAAAGATGAATTTAAATGCAGTTACTTCCGTCACAAATAAGGCATTCTGTAAGTAAAGACGGAACATAATTACAATAAAAGTGAAGTAATCTACAAACGTTTGATTCTTGAAACTACCATTTCATAATTTTTGGAATGGTAAGTAGAACAATACTCACTAAATCAATATTTTTTTTCACTATTTTAAATCTACCCATAGGTTATGAAAAATTCAATCTCCCTATTTAGTATTCTTTTTGCACTTTGTGTATTCACACAAAATATTCATGCTCAATCTGATTTGACAAAAATCATCAGAACTGACAAAGTACCCAATAGTGGTTTTTTTGATGTAAAAGTCACCAACTTCTTATTCAAGAAAGTTGATGATAACAATAATGTTGTAGCTTTCACAGAAGCCGATGCCCAAAAGTTATATGCTTTCTTTGAAAAAGAAACTGGTGTCGTATATGTTGAATCTCACACGATTGACAAAAGTATAAAAGTCATTAGTCTAATTCAAACAGATGGCAAATCACTATTTGATTACAAAGTATTTGTAGATATGCTGGATCAATTAGGATATATAGTCACTCAACTTCGCTGCAAAACCCAAAAACAGTACATTGCCTCTACTCTATCTAAAGAAGAAAATAAAATCATGGTTCAAATTGCCAGTGAAAAAGAAACCGAATGTAATGATTGTAACAATTTAAAAATCAGCAAAGAAGATCTGGAAATGTTCAGAAATATGGACTATGGTGGAAGTGTCATTCAAATAGATTTAGGCAGCGATTCAGGTAGCATTATTGATATGAATTAGTATTCTCATAGAAACAAGCATTTATGGAAAAAGAACTTTTGGTGCAATTCTGTAAACTATATTCAAAGCTAAATAAGAACACTTTCACACCAAAATACACGAATAATGTGTAATAAAAAATGCTTCTAATTCTAATTGGTAAATAATGAAAAAATAGACTATATGAGCAATTATTGATGATTGTTTCATAAAATTTAGAAAGCCTTATCTGCCATCAAAAGCAAATAAGGTTTTTCTTTTTGGTATGGTTTCTGTAATAATTAATAGAAAACAACTTGAAAAAAGATTAACAGTGCCAAAACCAAGTATCAAATAAAATTATTTCCAATATTCTTATACTATTTTTTACAATTAAATCCACAGGCCATTATGAAGAAATCCATCCTATTGTTGTTTTTTGTGGTTTCCATGGGAAATTCAACTATCCATGCTCAAGACAATTCATTGATTGAAACCGATATGATTGAAGTAAGCGGTTTTTTTGACGTAAAAACTACGGACTTCACCTTCAAAAAAGTAGATGCCAATAACCGTATTATTGCTTTTACAACAGAAGATCTCGAATATTTAAAAACGTTTTTTGAAAATCAAGAAGGCGTTTTGAGAGTAGAAGGCGATAAACTGGACAAAACGGTACAGGTTGTTAGTTTACTCGAAAAAGATGGGCAAATTTTCTTTCAACATCGTGAGATTGCCGAAGTATTGAACCAAGATGGGTTTGTTACCATCCGCCTCAGAACCCGTTCCAACAGTCGCTACCTTGTTGCATCACATACAATCACGAATAAAGAGGATGAGATGACAGCCGAGCTTATTAGCGAAGAAAAAGTAGAAAATTGCAATGAATGTGGAGAAGTACAAGTAAGTAAAGAAGTCTTGGACTTATTGAAAAACATGGATTTTGGTGGCGAAATGTTTAACATGAGTTCCGACAGCACCAATCAATTCAAACCAACGACTGATATGCAGTAAATATCTGCACCAATTATTTACAGAAATCTACTATTAAACGCATCAAATCTTCAAACTCAGTGAGGGGAAGTGTTTCAGGACGATCATATATATCGTGATATGCTTGAATGCCTCCTAATGTATAAATAAAGAAACAGGGTACCCCCTGTTTATAAAAAAACCAATGGTCGCTATTAGCTGCTTCCCCTCTCTTTTTTATTGCAGGCAAATATTGTTTCTCTTCATTAATAAGCTCCAATTTAGTAAACGCCGTAGGGAATTCAAATGCATTGACTGCTGTAATTCCTTCTTCTCCAGTTCCAACCAAATCAAGGTTCAACAAAAATTTTATCTGTTTGATCGGAAATAAAGGGTTTTCGACAAAGTGCCTCGAACCAATTAAACCCAATTCCTCTGCTCCAAATGCAATAAACACAATCGAATAATCGGGTGGGTTTTCAGAATAGTATTTTGCCAAATTGAGCAACATCGCTACTCCACTTGCATTGTCATTTGCACCAGGAATATATTGATTTGCCCCCAAATGCCCCAAGTGATCGTAGTGAGCAGTAAGCACATATAGAGAATCTCGATAGCGTGTGCCTTTGATAAATCCCAATACATTTTGTGTTTGATATGAAGTTTCAAAAGAAGCATCAATATTGATTCCGACATCTTTTATTTTCTCAGGCTTTGCAGCTCGATTTATTTGTATGTGTGTGAAATTGTCTACGTTACTCGCCACATGCCATGTCAATTTTTCTTCTACACTGATAAATGCTGCTGCATCTAAATGACTTCCAATAAATAGATTAATCCGTTCCCTAGCTTTCGCTGCATTTTCATTCTCATAATCAAATACAACCACTTTATCTGTGTAGGATTTATTGAGCATCAACTTATTAAAAGTACTTCGATTTAATAGTTTATTCTCCTTCAAATGCACTGCTTTAAAGCTTCCTGATTGCCCCTTTGCAGAAGGTGAAACAATAAAATCTTTTCCTGCCTCTAATTCAATACCATTCACACTCAGCAACATATCCTCAGAAAAAGTATTCACTGCAACCATAAATTCTTGGTAATAACTCTCTCCAAAGGGTTGCACGCCCCACCGTTTAAACTCTTCGGCAATGAACACAGCAGCTTTCGTTTCCCCTTCTAATACATAGCCCCTACCATGCATATCTGGCGCACAAAGAGCATCAATTACTTCACGAGCATAGCTGAGTTCTTGAGCAATGCCATTGGTACAAAAAATAATTAAATAAATAAGAACAATTTTTTTGATGACTCTCATGATTTTAAGTTTGTGTTTTAGAGCAACATAATAGGTAAAAGTTCAAAAATTTACCACACATTTTTTCTTATTACAGAAAAAATAAACAAAAAATTGGCTACAAAGCGAAATATCTTTACCTTTGCAGACTGAAAAAAAAAAAGGCTTATGTTCGCAATAGTAGAAATAGCTGGTCAACAATTCAAAGTTCAAAATGGACAGGAAATATTTGTTAACCGCTTAGATGCCGAAGAAGGGGCATCAGTAGATTTTGATAGAGTGTTGCTTACCTCCAATGGAGATGATGTAAGCATAGGTGCGCCTGTTGTGAGTGGCGCAAATGTTTCCGCTACCGTTCTGGAACACCTAAAAGGAGATAAAGTAATTGTCTTCAAAAAGAAAAGACGGAAAGGTTATAAAGTAAAAAATGGGCATCGCCCTTACCTAACCAAATTAAAAATCAATAGCATTGGTTGATAATTTGGTAAGGGTATGAATGGAGACAATTTAGTAAATAACAGATTTTTATAAAATAATTTTGTCATGGCTCATAAGAAAGGTCAAGGTAGTAGTAGAAACGGACGTGACTCGCAGAGTAAGCGACTTGGCGTAAAAGTATATGGTGGACAAGTAGCTATTGCTGGCAACATTATTGTTCGCCAAAGAGGTACTAAATTCCACCCTGGTAACGGTGTAGGTATTGGCAAAGACCATACAATATTTGCAACAACTGATGGATTGGTAACTTTTGTGAAAGGGCGCAAAGACCGCACTTTCATATCTGTACTTCCTTTTGAAGACGAAGATATCACAATTGATACTCCCAAAACAACTGTTGCTGAAATGCCCGAAGCAACCTCTACTAAAGAAAAAGTAGAACAAACAAACGGGTATGATGCTTCCAACAACTCAGGTGAAGATGAAAAACCTGAGCCTGCCGTTGGCAACGAAGCTGAATAAAATTTAAATACACATTAAAATTCATATCTAACCCCAAAGTGGTAATCTTTATCGCTTTGGGGTTTGGTGTGTTTGATATACTCCATTGCTAATTAAATATCGCACAAGAGTGAACAAAAGCTTGTTTAAGACATTTATATACAAACCTTTCATACTAATTTTATTCATACTTCTATATTGAAACAATAATACGAGTATTTTTTGATGAAACCAATGAGCGAAATAAATGACATATACGAATGGATGGAATTGTACCTTTTAGGTCAATTGAAAGAAAAAGATTTGGAAAAATTTGAGGAGAAACTTACCAAGTGTAAGGATTTTGCAGCAGATCTACACATGATGGAGATAGAAATGTATGAGGATGACCTCTTACCTATTGAAAGAAAAAGGATGTTCGAAGACCGATTGAAAAATGACGAGGAACTCGCAAAAGAATTCGCAATCTATATAGCATCCTTCGAAATCGCTAAGTTTTTTGACAATCAAGGAAACTGCAAACATCCATCCTTTGAGTACCAACAACCATTACCTAATAAAAACCTACCTACCGTAAAGAATATATTATTGACCTTTTGCCAATCAATATGGAAGCGATTTGTATACCTCTTCAGTTCTTTACTGCCTCAGCAAAAAATTGAAGAGTAAAATAATTACTTGAAAATCAAAATTTGATTACTCTACAAATATCAATTGAAGTAGTCCCTCATCTTATCAAAGAAGTTCTTATCTCCCTTACTTGGATTTGGCTGAAAATTTGGAGAGTTGCGTAGTTTTTCTAAAGCACTTCTCTCCCCGGCACTGACCGTCTTAGGTATCCAAACATTTACTTCCACTAACTGATCACCTGTTCCATAAGAGTTTACAGATGGAATACCTTTACCCTTCAATCGGAAAATTTTACCAGAAGGAGTTCCTGGTGGAATCTTTATTTTAGCTTTACTATTAATGGTCGGAATCTCTACGGTAGTTCCTAAAGTAGCATCTATAAAGCTGATATGCAATGCATAAATCAAATCATTGCCTTCTCTCTGAAGGTCTTCGTGTGGAGTCTCTTCAATGCCAATAATCAAATCTCCAGCAGCACCACCACGTTCTCCCGCATTTCCTTTACCTGTCATAGACAACTGAATTCCCTCGCTCACACCCGCAGGAATGTCAATCGTAATCGTTTCGTCGCCATATACACGACCATCGCCTTTACAAGTATTACATTTATTGATAATCATTTTGCCCGATCCCTGACAACTCGGACAAGTTGTGGTCGTTTGCATTTGCCCCAAAAAAGTATTGGTAACCTGTCGAACAGCTCCCATACCATTGCAAGTCGTACAAGTTGAAAAAGCACTGCCGTCCTTCGCCCCTGTTCCAGAACAAGTATCACAACCGACATATTTCGCAACTTTTATCTTTTTCTGCGTGCCTTGAGCAATCTCTTCCAAAGTCAGTTTTACACGTACTCTCAAATTTGTCCCCCTCTGCCCAGTACCTCTTTGCTGTCGTCCGCCTCCACGCGCACGAGCACCTCCAAAAATATCACCGAAAATATCGCCAAAATTTTCAAAAATATCTTCAATATTCATGCCTCCGCCTTGGAATCCGCCGCCAGCACCTCCTTTCACACCTGCATGACCAAATCGGTCGTATCTTGCTCTCTTATCCTTGTCACTCAGCACCTCATACGCCTCAGCAGCCTCCTTAAACTTAGCCTCAGATGCTGCATCTCCTGGGTTTCTATCAGGGTGATATTTGAGTGCTTCCTTTCGATAAGCTTTTTTTATCTCCTCTTCAGTAGAAGTTTTAGAAACACCTAATATCTCGTAATAATCTCGCTTTGCCATTATGATAGATTGATTTATCTCTTGTAATTATTCCTAACGTTTTTTTATTTTACCTTTTAGTACATTGAGTCATTTACCCACTACAACCTTTGCATAGCGAATTATCTTATCATTCAAATAATATCCATCTTCCAAAACATCTATAACCTTGCCTTGCAAATCAGGATGAGGAGCAGGAATTTCTGTCAGTGCTTCGTGGTATTCTGGGTCAAAATCTTTGCCTTTAGCATCCATCACCTCCAATCCTTTTTGTTCAAGTGTTGTTTTGAATTTATTGAAAATCAAACTAAAACCCTTCAATGCCTCTTTTGCAGTTGGATCTGTTACTTTTTCACTGGCTTTGAAAGCACGGTCAAAATCATCCAATATTGGCAACATATTCACAATCACATCCTTACCTGCTGTCTTTATCAAATCTATGCGTTCACGAGAAGTTCTACGTTTGTAGTTTTCAAACTCTGCTACTGATCGCATAAATTTATCTTTCCACCGTGTCGTTTCTTCCTGTGCTTGTGCCAATTTTTGTTCTACACTCAAATTCTTATCCGCCTCTTTGT
This sequence comes from Chitinophagales bacterium, assembly GCA_041392475.1. Taxonomy (NCBI): domain Bacteria; kingdom Pseudomonadati; phylum Bacteroidota; class Chitinophagia; order Chitinophagales; species Chitinophagales bacterium. The sequence continues at coordinate 788,607 of JAWKLZ010000002.1, forward strand.
CAGTTTTTTCAGTTGCATCTTCCATTACAGCATCTTCGTCCTCCTCCTCTACTTCCAATCCATCCAAGTCAGATTCCGCAAATACTTGATCTACAATTTTCTTAGCTTCTTTTTCAGCCATTTCTTGCATCGTCACTTCTATATTTTTTTTACTCATTGTCTAATTTTATTTTTAGCCTGTCGAATATCACCAAAAGCAACCAAAAAGTTTGCCAATGAACATTATCCGACAAAATGGCAGTATTCATTAAAATAAAAAGAAATTTTATCACTCCATGCGCCTTCTCAATTCATAATCCATCCATGCAAACGTTCGATTGATGCCAATAATGAGACCTCGTTCGTCTATCAGAAAATACGCAGGAATTTCCTCCAACTGAAACTCCTCAACATATTTAGAAGTAAAAGCGGTTGTATCAATAAATTGATATTGCCAACTTGGGTGTTTTCGCTTCAATGCTCGTTCCCAAGACTTTCGGTTTTCATCCAATGAAATGCTATAAATCTCAAACCCTTCAGCATCTCCAATTTTGGCATCTTTGTACTTTGCATACATTTTCTCCATTTCTGGAAAAGCTTCCAAACAAGGCTTACACCACGAAGCCCAAAAATCCACCAATACAATTTTATTTTTGAAAGAAGTCAAGGCAATCCGATTCCCCAAAGTATCCACCGCTTCAATGGCAGGAGCTTTTACTCCATTCATTAACCTTTTAGGCTGATTAGCAGACGTACATTGAAGAAACACCAATGCTAAAACCATTAAAACTACAGACAAATACATTTTCATTCCTAAGCTATTCTATGAGAGTCCGGGAGTTAATTTTAAAAAAATGGCCTGACTCTTTCACTAAAAATCAAACTATTGAAAAGCCAAACTTCCGAAATCCTTATTGTTTCTGCAAAATCATCAGAGAGCAAACAATCTTTTGTGCGTTTTGTTACTGCAAAATTAACAGAATATTTAGTCATTGAGAACAATAGGAAAATAACATTGCATTTCATCGTAAAAAATGATTAACTTTCCTCTACCAATTCTAAACACCAAAAAAGTCCGTCCGCCGATATGAAAAAGAAAAATTTACACTTCATTCTCTGTTCCTTTTTCACACTTTTTGTTTTTCAAAACTGCAATACACCCCAAGTTGCAATAACTACCAGCACCAACAATTCCATTGAAGCAAAAACTGCAGGTATGGAAAAAATGGACGGCTATATGCCTTTTTATTGGGACGAAAAAGCAGGTAAAATATGGTTGGAAATCAGTCGATTGAATACAGAGTTTTTGTATGTCAACTCCCTTGCAGCAGGTGTAGGCTCCAATGATATTGGCTTAGATAGAGGACAGTTGGGAGGTGAGCGAGTGGTCAAATTCATGCGAACGGGGCCCAAAATATTGCTGGTACAGCCCAATTACCGCTTTCGAGCAGAAAGTGACAACAAAGATGAGCGTCAATCAGTAGAAGAAGCTTTTGCACAATCTGTGTTGTGGGGCTTTGAAGTTGTGGCAGAAACTGATGAGCGGATGTTGGTAGATGCTAGCAGCTTTTTGCTGCAAGATGCCCACCATGTTGCCGAAACATTGCAGCAAACAGAGCAGGGCAACTATAGTTTGGATGCTTCCCGTTCAGCTTTTTACCTCGCTCGCACCAAAAATTTCCCCCAAAATACAGAATTTGAAGCAACGCTAACCTTCACAGGTAAAGCAAAAGGTGGCTACATTCGAGCCGTCACTCCAAGTCCCGAATCAGTGACTGTTCGCCAACATCATTCTTTTGTGCAACTACCTGACAACGAATACCAACCCCGCAAATTCGACCCTCGTTCTGGATATTTTGCCTTGAGCTACTACGACTACGCAACTCCAATTGACCAACCGCTTCAAAAACAATTCATTTACCGCCACCGATTGAAGAAAAAAAACCCTTTGGCAAGTATGAGCGAAGCCATCGAACCCATTGTGTATTATTTGGATAGAGGCACACCCGAACCGATTCGCTCTGCTTTGATGGATGGAGCAAGATGGTGGAATGAGGCCTTTGAAGAAGCGGGTTACAAAGATGCGTTTCGAGTCGAAATTTTGCCCGAAGATGCCGATCCTATGGATGTTCGCTACAATTTGATTCAGTGGGTGCATCGTGCTTCAAGGGGTTGGTCTTATGGTAGTTCGGTTTCAGATCCACGCACTGGCGAAATCATCAAAGGACATGTAAGTTTGGGTTCATTGCGGGTACGGCAGGATTTTTTGATTGCCGAGGGTTTGATAGCACCCTATGAGGAAGGCAAGGCGGTTTCTAAGGAAATGGAGCAAATGGCTTTGGCAAGACTTCGACAATTGGCAGCGCATGAGGTGGGACATACGCTGGGTTTGGCGCACAATTTTGCAGCAAGTCGAGACAGTCGGGCTTCGGTGATGGACTATCCCTATCCCTACATCACATTGAAGGAAGATGGCAGTCTGGATTTTTCAGAGGCTTACGATACAGGCATTGGCGAATGGGACAAACGAGCAATTGTCTATGGTTATCAAGATTTTCCAAAAGACGTGAATGAGCTGGATCAAATTATGGAAGAAACTTTGGACATGGGATTTGGCTATATGTCTGACAGCGATGCACGAGCTTCTGGTGGCGCACATCCCAACGCCCACCTTTGGGACAATGGTGAATCGGCTGTTGAAGAATTGCAGCGTTTGTTGGAGGTACGTAGAGTAGCATTGCAGCGATTTGGACCTGCTAATATTCCGATGGCTGCGCCAATGGCGAATTTAGAGGAAGTGTTGGTTCCTTTGTATTTGTCGCACCGCTATCAGCTTGAAGCAGTTGCAAAAATAGTGGGCGGGTTGGATTATACCTATGCGATGCGTGGAGATGGTCAAATTCCTACGCAGTTGCTACCCGTCAAACTTCAAAAAGAGGCTTTGGAGTCGCTCTTAGGTTTAGTAGATGCCGAGTTTTTGGCTTTGCCTGAAAATATTTTGACCTTGATTCCGCCCAAACCGATGGGATTGTACCGAACAAGAGAGAGCTTCAATGCCCGAACAGGTTTGACCTTCGATCCGATTACGGCTGCTGAAAGTGCCGCTAATCCTGTGATTGAACTTTTATTGCACCCACAACGGGCAGCGAGATTGGTAGAATACCATGCTCGATTCGATACTTTGCCGAGTTTGGAAGGGGTGATAGATGCACTTTTTGCCGCGACTTGGAAAAAAACTTACTCCAATGCTTACCATGCCGAAATTGGACGGGTCGTGGATAGGTTGGTTTTACACCATTTACTGCAATTAGCTGCAAACGAATCTATTGCAGGTCAAGTACGTGCAGTGGCATTGTGGAAAGTGGGTGAGTTGGAAAATTGGCTACAGGCTGCCTTACGTAGAAGTGTGGCTTCGGCAGACAAAGCGCATTATACGCTTGCCATTGCAGATATTGAGCGTTTTCGAGAACATCCCGAAGAGTTTAAGGTGATGACTCCCAAGGATATGCCTGATGGTTCGCCGATAGGGTGTGGGCATTGAACTGCTTAAATCCCCCCATAAATCCGCTCATACTCCTCATGTATCTTAAAGAACATCGGCAATGCTTCGTAAGAAAAGCGAGTAGGGGCATTGCTGAGGATAGCGATTCCAATATTTTTGATAGGATGTATTGCTATTTCGGTTTTGTAGCCATTCACATAGCCGCTGTGGTAAATCAATTGCTCTTCGTTGGGAAAATCCAACACACGCCAACCCATTGCATAGTAGGCTTTTTTCATGTATTTCCAATAAGCAAATTGATTGTTGCGACGAGGAGTGCGTATGACAGGTTCAAAAATTTGGGAAAGTGTGCTGCCTTGAATAAAATTGGCATCATAGCCCATCATGGCTTTCAGCCATTTACCCATATCGGTAATGCTTGCATTTACCCCCGCAGCAGGAACAACGGTATAGTAATTTTCGAGAATATCAGTGGGAACGCATTTGCTGCCATAGTTTTTGTGGGGAAAAGCAATGTTGTCTTCTGCCATAAAATCCTCACAAGTTGCAGACGCTTGCAGCATATCCAAAGGCGCAAAAACTCTTTCCTCCAATAGTTGAGAATAGGTCTTTCCCGTCACCTTTTCCACTATGTCGCTAATGAGGCTATACACCACATTTTGGTAGCTGTAATGTTTACCGACATCGCCAATCACGTCCACTGTTTTGAGTTCCTCCACCATTTCGTCAAAAGTATAGCCTTCTTCAATCAAATTGGTGTAGGCGTGTTTTGGCAAACTTGTAGTGTGGCTCAAGAGGTTGCGAATGGTCAAAGCTTCAGTGTTTTTCTTGTTGGCGAGGTAGAAATTAGGTAGGTATTGGGTTACTTTATCATCCCAACTCAACAAACCATCTTCAACCAACAACCCCGTCAATACAGGTGCAAAACCTTTAGAAACAGACCCTAAACGAAAAACGGTATGTTCGTCAATCGCTTCTTTGGAGGTTGCAGATTTCGTACCAAAACCCTTCGATAAGATAACTTGCCCGTCTTTCACAATCGCAATCGCAGCACCAGGTGTATGGGTGCTTTCCATCAGCATATCTGCAAAGTTTTCGTATTCGTCGAGCATCAAAGGTAGCCATGGAGCGACTGACTCAGGAAGTAATTTGGACTTAGGGTGAGGAATGTATCCCGCATCGGAAAGTGAGATGGATACAAACAGTAAAAATAATAGCAATAAAGCTCTGCTCATGTAAGTCTTGTGTTGGTGAAAAAATGCTTGATTTGGGATAGCAAACATTTCAATGACAAAGTTATGCCATTTTTACGAAAATCAGTGACTTTTATTGTGTGAAAGGGTTAGAAATGTTCAAGGTTCAATGCAAAGTTACAAATCTTTAGCTTCAATCCCTCTAACCCGATACCCATACCGATACCTCCTCTCCCCCAACAAATACTCCACATGCGTCCGAGGCTGCCAACTATTATCTCCCCCCAAACCCTGCTGCTGAAAATCCACATTGAAGGTCACAAAAGGAGCATCTTGCAGTTCAATGGTATGTTTGGCGACAGTCAAATTTTGAAGTGAATAGACTTGTACGGATTTGATTATGATAGAGTTATGTGAAAAGTGATTTGTTGTGTGCAATTATTTTCCTCTTGAAAAACATTTGTTATAATCAAAATATAGGACTCTTTTTCAAAACATTTGTTTATGAGTGTTTTAAGCATAAAATAATAAATCATTAAATATTTTCAATAATTTATTATTCACTGATTATCGAGCCGAACAAGTCTAATAATGATGTGCGCTGATGTTGAGGTTTTCACCTTCCACCAAAAAACCCACACCTAAAGTATCCGTCAAAGTTGCCCAACGAACATCCGCCTTGTTGCCGTTTTCTTGTGGTCGAATGTAGGGTACAAATTGTTCACGCACCGAACCACTGTAAACGCCCATCCTCAACTCATTTTTTCTATCCCAATATGCTTCCTCTGGTCCTCGACCATACCATTGCAGTCGGTCTAAATCTTGGGCAACCAACCACTCATTGCCCACTTTGGGAAGGGGCGTAAATTGCTGTACTTGATGAACCGCCAAGCCAATCGTCAGAAAGGTGAAAAAGCCCAAAGCCCACGTTGCGATGCGCCAAAAGCCACGATAAGATTTGGCATCGGGGCGGTGTTGCGCTCGCCATTTTCTGGTGCGGCGAAGTTGGTATAGACACAACAGCCAAAAGAAAAACAGAGGGAGGAATATTTTCCAAATCCAAAAAGGAACTTGTAGGTGATGGCTCAATTCATTCGATATTGTCACTTCTCCATCTGCCGATATTTGGTAAATGGTTTGGTAAGAAAACACAGCGTTTTTGCCTCTCATGCAGCCTTTTACCTCTACTTCAATCGCTGTTTCACTTATTTGTTTTGCCTTCACTTCAATGTCTTCCAACTGCATATTATCGTAGCCCGCCAATCGCCATTGGTCTGCAAAACTGCTTTGAAACTGATTACCGCCTTCGTCATTATCGGTCGGCGCACGCCAAATATTCATTTTTGCGCCTCGCTCCAATAGCTCTTTTCCTTTGAATTGCCAACTGGAAAGAATGCCCGTTTTTTTATCCAATTGAAGACTAAAATCTTTTCCTTCAATGGAATACGTGTCGTCTGTTTCCTTCAATGTCATTGGACTTAAATTGGTATTGGATTCCGTTGAAGTTGCAGTATCGGCTTCAATCGGCAATTGAAACTGTTCCCAAGCGACTTCAAAACCCTTATTTGCCCAAGCCGTATTTTCCTTCAATCGAAAACTTAAATTGAGCCAATACTTTTTGTCTGTTTTGGCTTTTGGAGGAAGTAAAGGAATAGAAAATGTTTTATTTTCTTGAGCTTCAATGTCCAAATTTTCAATCGTTCCCTTCAACAACAAATCTCCGTCTTGCTTCAATTCCCATTGCAGTTCCAAAAAATTGAGGTTGGAAAAATAGTAGTTGTTGTGAATTTTTATTTTTCCTTTCAGCAAATCCACGGCTTCTACTTTCAAGTTTTGCTGCACCTTTTTGACTGTCTGCAAAGCGGGTTTTACGGAACGGTCTGGAAACACCAAACCGTTGATACAGAAATTGCTATCCGTAGGCGTTTCACCAAAATCACCGCCATAGATAAAGTACAGCAAGCTATCAGTAGTGTATTTTGCAAAACCTTGGTCGACCCAATCCCAAATAAAACCACCCTGCATTCGGGGATTGCGCTCAAAAATATCCCAATATTCCTTGAAGTTACCTGTACTATTGCCCATCGCATGAGCATATTCACAGATAAGAACAGGACGAAGAGTATCTTTCTTGGTAAATTCCTCCATGACTTCCATTGAAGGGTACATATTTGCAATGAAATCAAAACCAGAAGGCGTGTTGTCAAAATCGTGGATGGATTTTGCAAAATTCAATAGGTTCAAAGGATTTTCACTTTCCTTCAATGGCACTGCCAATTCTCGACTTTCGTAGTGAATCGGTCGGCTTGCATCTATCTTCAAAATCGCCTCTGCCATAGCCGTCATGTTTTCACCCATTCCCGCTTCGTTGCCCAAAGACCATATCACAATCGAAGGGTGATTTTTGTCCCTTTCGACCATTGAAGTGCCTCGTGCTACAATGGCTTTTTTCCATTCGGGTTTCGTGACGGGCGAATTGCCTTCATAAAACCACAATTCATGACTTTCGAGGTTTGCTTCGTCCATGACATAAAGACCGTATTCATCACAGAGTTCGTACCACCTCGGAATGTTGGGATAGTGAGAAGTGCGGACAGCATTGAAGTTATGTTGTTTTATCAGCTTAATGTCCTCAATCATAGAGGCTTCGGAGATTGTTCTGCCATTGAAGGGATCAAATTCGTGCCGATTGACTCCTTTGAAGTAAATCGGCTGACCGTTCAGGAGGAACTGTCCATTTTTGATTTCGGCCTTCCGAAAACCTACCTTGCTGCTAATTACTTGAATGGGATTGCCTGTTTCGTTGAGCAATTGAAGGGTAAGTTGGTAGAGACTGGGCGTTTCGGCAGTCCATTTTGCAGGGTTGGAGATGGGATAATTTGCAGTGAATTGATTGGGGGGAATTGTGTCTTTGAAGATAAGTCTGCCTTCACTATCATACAACTTCACAACCAAACCATTCCCTTTGCTTTTTCCATTGATTTTGAAGTCAATTTGCAAATCGGCATTTTGGTAGTTTTCATCCAAAAGAGTTTGAATGTGAAAATCTTGGATGTGGTATTTGGGAAGGGCATATATATAAACATCTCGGTAAATACCACTCAATCGCCAAAAATCTTGGTCTTCGAGGTAGCTGCCATCCGACCAGCGAATGACTTCAACGGCTAAGGTGTTGGTGTCTGTTTCGGCATCGAGGTAAGGGGAAATATTGAAGGCGGCAGGGGTCATACTTCCTTGACTGTACCCCACTTTTTCGCCATTGACCCAAACGTAAAAAGCTGATTGCACGCCATCAAAATGGAGAATCACTTCTTTGTCTTGCCAATTTTTAGGAATGGTGAAAGTTCGACGATAGCACCCTGTTTCGTTATTATCAATCGGCACATATGGTGGATTGACTTCAAAGGGATGGTGCATATTGACATAATACGGCATGCCGTATCCTTTCATTTGCCAATTAGAAGGCACTTCAAGGCTATCCCATTGCAGGCTGTTGGATTCATAGAAATTATTGGGAACTTGCATTGGGTTTTCATACAGTTTGAACTGCCACTGACCGTTGAGTAATTGGAAATATTGGGATTGTGTTCGATTAAAAGAGAGGGCTGCAGCCTCGTTTTGGTAAGAAATAAAAGTGCTATGAACTGCCAATTTATTGATTCCAATAATGGACGGGTTCTGCCATTCGGGAACAGACTGTCCGAACAGGCAAGAGGTTATCAGCAATAATAGCATTGTGTGGTGCAGTCGCATATTGGGGTTGAGATACATTCAAACGCAAATCTAAGGTAAGAAAAATACATAAAAAGGATGGGTTTGTTGTCTAAATGTTTTGTAGGTGTTAAAAAATGTGAAAACTGAAAAAACTTTGGAAACTTTGGAACTATTTTAAGTTTTTTCGGTTTGTAGCACTATCTTTGCGCCCTCAAACTTCAAAACACAAAATTTTCAAACGCAATACATACATGCCAGAAACGCTTCAAAAGATTATTCAAACAGCTAACAAGCATTTTACCAAATATGGGATTCGTAGTGTATCCATGGATGACATTGCTCGTGAGTTGGGAATGTCTAAAAAGACCATTTATGAAAAAGTAGGTAACAAGGAAGCACTGATTAAGAAAGCAATGGAATTTCACATTCAATTAGATTGTGCGATGACTGAAGACCTTCAAAAAAAGGAAGGAAATGCCATTGACGAAATGTTGGGCATCGCAGATTTTGTGATACAAGAATTGAGTGACTTGAATCCAAGTGTGATTTACGACCTCAAAAAATACTACCGCAATATTTGGGAAATGATGGAAATCCACCGTTATACTCACATTCACACCAATATTCTCCGCAATTTGCAAAACGGTATAGAACAAGGTTTGTATCGTGAAAACATTCGTCCTGAATTGATTGCACATTTTTATACGGGTATTGCTCATGTATTCACCGAAGGAGATTTTTTAGAACAGAAAAAATACACTGTTGCTGAAGCCTACATTGAAGCCTTCAAATACCATATCTATGGTATTGCCTCCGAAAAAGGCATCGAATATCTTAAAACCAATTTACCTAAAATCAAAAACACGAAATATGCTAAACAGTTATAGGATACTATTAATACTTATGCTATCGAGTTTTGTATTGTATCCATTACAGGCCCAAGAGGAGACAATGCTTCAATTCAATCTGGAAGAAGCGCAAACTTATGCAATCAAACACAACTTGAATGTCAAATCTGCAAAATATGAGATTTCTAATAGCGAGCAAGTGGTAAAAGAGTATTTTGGTACAGGGTTGCCTCAGATATCGGGTAATGTCAATTACCAACGTGCCATTAAACTTCCTGCAAGCCTTGTTCCTGCCGAGTTTTTTGGTGGTGCAGAAGGAGAATTTGCAAAACTTGAGTTTGGAACGGACAACAACCTTTCGATAGGTTTAAATCTTGACCAACAACTTTTTAGTGGTACTTACTTTGTAGGACTGCAAGCAGCCAATGCAGTAGTTGAATTGTCAAGATTGCAGGTAACTCAGTCAGAAGCCGATGTGAAAGACCAAGTAACTCAGGCATATATTGCAGCGGCTGCAACGGAAGAGAACATTGCCATTTTGAAGAAAAATGTGAGTGTGATTGAAAAAGTCTTGTACGAAACCCAACAATTGTATGAAAATGGTTTTGTAGAAGCGATGGATGTAGATAGATTGAAGCTTTCCAAAGCCAATCTGGATACCCAAATCAAAAATGCGGAACGCCAACAAGAAATGACCTACAACCTTTTGAAGTACCAAATGGGAATTTCGTTGGACAAGACTATTGAATTGACCGAAGGTTTTTACGACTTGGTTGAAATAGCCAAAGGAGTAGATGTTTTTTCTGCCAATCCAAATGCTCGCATCGAATTGAAGGTAGTTAACCAACAAAACACTTTGAATGAGTTGGATATTCGTAACTACAAATCTCGCTACCTTCCTCGTTTAGATGCCTTTGCAAATTGGAATACTTCTTTTCAGGCTAATGACTTCAATCTTGGCAATGGTGATAGTTGGATTCCTTCTTCTATTGTTGGAGTCAAAATGAGTGTGCCGATTTTTGATGGTTTTACCAAAAAGGCACAGATTGCTCAACGGCTCATCAATCGTGACAAAATTGCAACTGCGGTTAGTTTACTACAAAGCTCAATTGAACTAGAGCAGAACCAAGCAAAAATCGAATACTTCAATGCCCTTGAACAAGTAGAAAATCAAAAGGAAAACTTAGACTTGGCAGAGCGAATCCATCAAACAGCCTTAATCAAATACAAAGAAGGTTTGGGTTCAAGCCTTGAAGTTACCAGTGCAGAAGGTGATTTGTATCAAACTCAAGGTCTTTATATTCAAGCCTTGTTTAATCTCATTAGTGCAAAAGCAAAACTGGATAAGGCATTGGGAAAATACAACTAAAGAGATGATGTGGATGCTCACTTGATCTTGGTTTTATGAGTAGGATACTTCAAATGTAAAATATAGAATCCATCAAGAATCCAAGATATCAATCAAAAATCTAAAGAAACAAAAAATATAAAAATGAATAAATACCTATTAACAACCTTACTCGCTTTCAGTTTGCTTTTCTTCAATTCGTGTGGAGAAAGTGAAGGCAAAGCCGACACACCAGAAGCAAAAAAAGCTCTGCTCGAAAAACAAATCAAGGAAAAACAAATCGAATTGGCAAAAGCCCAATCTGAACTACAAGCTCTTGAAGGTGAATACCTAACCTACGAGCCTGATTACCTTACCAAACAAGCGGAAAGCAAAAAGCGAATCATCAGTACGGAGAAAGTACAAGTTAAAAATTTCGACCAGTTTGTGGAATTTCAAGGACAAGTGCAAACCAAAGACGATTTCATGATTAGTTCTGATATGGGAGGTGTATTGAAGTCACTGACCATTAAGGAAGGTGAATATGTAAAAAGCGGTCAATTGGTCGGTCGAGTAGATGACGATGTGATGCAGCGAAATGTAGATGAACTCAACCTAAAATTGAATTTGGCGAAAGATATTTTTGAAAGACGTGAAAAATTGTGGAAGCAAAACATTGGTTCTGAAATCGAATACATTCAAGCCAAAAACAATGTGGAGTCACTTCAAAAAAGTATTGCTACGCTGCAAGCTCAACGGGGTAAAACCAACATTTATGCTCCCAATAGTGGTGTGGTGGAAGAAATTTATACCAATCAAGGGGAAGTAGCAGGTCCTGGTTCACCAATTGCCAAAATAATCAATACCAGCAATTTGCAGGTGGTTGCAGATATTCCCGAAAACTATTTGACTTCTGTTCGCAGAGGTTCAATAGTAAAAGTGATTTTACCTGCTTTGGATAATGAGGAACAAACGGTGAAGATTTCTAAAATCGGTTCAATGATTGATGCCAATAACCGTACTTTCCAAATTGAAGTGCCTATCTCCAATAAAGGTGGAAAAGTAAAACCCAATTTGATGGCGATGGTGGAATTCAAAGCTGCTTCTTCTAATAATGCAGTTGTTGTACCTACTAATTTGGTTCATAATAGTTTGGAAGGCAATTTTATTTTTATCGTAGAGAAAACGGATACAAGCGAAGTGGCGAAAAAAGTGCAGATTGAAGTGGGAGACTCTTATGAAGGAGAAACTTTGGTCTTGAGTGGGTTGAAAGGAGATGAACTTTTGATAGCTGATGGATCAACCTTGGTAAGAGATGGAGAACGGGTGAAGGTGATTGGTAATTAGAGATTAATAATCAGTGACTGACGATTGGATGACTAAATGAATATCTCCCTCAATCATTTAGCTATCCTACCATTCAAAAATAGCAACACAAAAATCAAAAACAATGTCAGATAAAAATAATAAGATAAAACCCTCTCAATCTGAAGAACCCGAAGTGGTGCGTGAGTTCAAAGCGTCGAGTTTGGCGATTGATAATGCAACGAGTATTTTCGTGATGATTTTTATGATGGTGCTTTTAGGTACAATGGCCTATACTTCAATGCCAAAGGAAAGCTATCCCGAAATCAAAATTCCAATGATTTACGTTGGCACTCCCTATCCCGGCAACTCACCTTTGGATATGGAAAACTTGGTGACTCGACCAATTGAAAAAGAACTAAATAGTATCACTGGGGTAAATGAAATCACATCTACTTCTATACAAGATTATTCTACTATTGTCGTAGAATTTGGCTTTGATGTTGATGTCAAGGATGCCTTACAGGAAGTAAAAGATGCAGTCGATCGTGCAAATCCTGAACTTCCGACAGACTTGCCTGCCGAACCCAATGTTTTTGAAATGAGTTTTAGTGAAATGCCGATTGTCAACGTCAATTTGGCGGGCTATGATGATTTAGACGAGCTTAATAAATACGCAGAATATTTGCAGGACGAAATCGAGCAGTTTAGCGAAATCAAAGAGGTCAATATTCGTGGGGTGCAGGACAAGGAAGTAAGTATCAACGTAGATGTATATGAATTGGAGGCTCGAAATTTGAGTTTTGGAGACATAGAACAAGCGGTTGGTGGAGAAAATATTACTCTTTCTGGTGGCGACATTTTGGCGCAAAATCTCCGTAGAAATATCCGAATTGTGGGAGAGTTCAAGCATTTGTCCGAAATCGAAAACATTATTGTATCCAATGAAAACAATGCGATTGTCTATTTGAAGGATGTTGCAACGGTCAAGTTTGGCTATGAAGACATTGAGAGTTTTGCTAGAGAATACGGCGAAAATATTGTCACTTTGGATATTATCAAACGAAGTGGTGAAAACCTGCTGGATGCAGTAGATAATATCAAGGCTTTGGTAGAAAAAGACCAAAAAGAAGGAACGCTTCCCGTAGCCCTGAAAGTGTCTTACTCGAATGACCAATCCAAACAGACTCGAATGATGGTTGAAAACCTCGAAAACAGCATCATTGCAGGGGTAATCTTAGTGGTATTGGTCTTGTTGTTTTTCATGGGATTTCGCAATGCCTTGTTTGTAGGAGTTGCGATTCCATTGTCCATGTTGATTGGTTTTTTGGTGCTGCAATTTTCGGGCGCAACGCTCAATATGATGGTGTTGTTTTCCTTGATTTTGGCATTGGGAATGTTGGTGGACAACGGGATTGTGGTGGTTGAGAATATTTACCGCCTGATGAGCGAAGGTATGGATCCTATTCGAGCGGCAAAAGAAGGAGTTGGAGAGGTTGCACTTCCCATTATCAGTTCTACAGCTACGACTTTGGCGGCCTTTGTGCCGTTGTTGTTTTGGGACGACATTATGGGACAATTCATGCGGTATTTACCCATGACCTTGATTATTGTTTTGAGCTCTTCCCTATTTGTGGCCTTGATTATCAATCCCGTATTAACTTCTCGATTCATGAAAATTGAAGATGAGAATGAAAAAATCAATTACAAACGCTTGGCAATATGGACGGTTGGTTTGATGGCGATTTCTTCCATGTTTTATTTTTTGGGAGCCACCTTATGGGGAAGTATATCTGCAGTTGTAGCAGCACTTTTGTTGCTCAATGTGTTCGTATTGACTCCGCTTTCCAATGGTTTCCAAAAATATGTGATGCCTGCAATGGAAAGTGTGTATCAAAAATTTGTGGGATTTGCACTTCGTGGATGGACACCGGTTGCTTTTTTTATTGGTACATTTGTCCTGTTGATTTTTTCGGTGATGCTGATGGGTAGTGCAGGATTGAAGGTATTGTTGTTTCCAGAAGGGGAACCCAATTATATCAATATTTTTATTGAGCATCCGATAGGAACCGACATCGAAAAAGCAAACACTTTTGCAAAGGAAGTAGAAGGACAAACCATCGAAATGATGAAACCCTATGACTATATGGTGGAGTCTATTTTGACCAAAGTTGGGGCAGGAACGAGTGACCCCAATACGGGAACACCTGATATGGGAAATACCCCTAATAAAAGCCGCATTACGGTGTCCTTTATAGAAAGTCAGTATAGAGAAGGGGTAAACACCCTCAAATTGATGGAGGATTTGCGGCAAATGACCCGTCAATTTGCAGGTGTAAGCATTACACTCGGCAAAGATGCGAGTGGGCCACCTCCCCAACCTCCTATCAACCTCGAAATCAGTGGAGAGGACATCAACCGATTGATTGAGATTGCAGTGGATGTGAAGCAGTTTATGGAAGACCAAAACGTAGCAGGAGTTGAAGGATTGAAGATGAATTTGGAGACAGGTAAACCTGAACTCTTGGTGACTGTGGATAGGGACAAGGCTCGACGATTTGGCTTGTCCACCGCACAAGTTGCAACTACCATTCGTACTGCCATTTTTGGAAAAGAAATATCAAAATTCAAAGAAGGGGAAGATGATTATCCAATACAACTGCGATTTGGTGAAGAATTTCGCTACGACTTGAGTACCATTCTCAACCAAAAAATCACCTTCCGCAACAACCAAGGCAAGCTTCTCAAAGTGCCTATCAAAGCAGTGGCAAGCATTGAATATTCTTCTACTTTTGGTTCTGTTAATCGAAAGGATTTGGATAGAGTCATTACAGTTTACTCCAATGTGAATGAGGGCTACAATGGCACAGAAATCGTAGAGCAATACCGCAACTTATTGTCTACTTATGAATTACCTGCGGGCTATGCCTTTGAGTTTACAGGTGAGCAAGAGGACATGGAATCCACCTCAGCATTTTTGGAAAAAGCTCTGATGATTGCCATTTTGAGTATTTTCTTGATTTTGGTGATGCAGTTCAATTCTGTGGCATTACCATTCGTAGTTATTTTATCTGTTTTGTTTAGTACGATGGGTGTGTTTATGGGGTATGCGTTCTACAAAATGGACTTTATCATCATCATGACAGGTATCGGTATTATTTCGCTGGCGGGAATCGTGGTGAACAATGCCATTGTATTGATTGACTACATCAATTTGGTTCGTGAACGCCGACGTAGAGAACTTGGAATACCCAAAAACGAATCCCTGACCAAACAAGAAATCATCGAGTGTATCATTGAAGCGGGAACCAAACGTCTTCGCCCTGTATTGCTTACTGCAATAACCACTGTATTGGGTCTCATGCCTTTGGCTACGGGTACGAATATCAATTTTTATACCTTGCTGACCGAACTTGATCCACAGTTTTATACAGGTGGTGACAATGCTATCTTCTGGGGTGCAATGGCTTGGTCAGTTATTTTTGGTTTGGTATTTTCTACTTTCTTGACTTTGATTGTCGTACCAATTATGTATTTGGGTGTTGAGCGATTGAGTGCTTCAATATTGGATGACAAAGTTCATTCTGATGAAAAACCATCTGCACCAGATCAACCGAATCCTCATGCGGGGATTCCTGAACTGGCGATTGAGTAACCTGTGACTTCACTTCAATAAATTATTTTATGCCCTCTTTGCCGAATAATGGTAAAGAGGGCTTTTTTGTAGGTCAGAAGATAATTGAAAAAACAGCACGATATTGGACTTAATTTTTCGCAGTATTTTATTTTCTTATATCTACTTATATTCACATTTAATCCATTGACTTGCTCTTTTGTAACAATCGGTTTCCAATTTTCGTCTTTTAAGCATTCATGTTCAACCTCTTTATAAACTTTGTCTAAAGAAGCGGGCTATAGCCTAAACTGTTGTCAAAGTTTTCGCTTGAATGGAAACCTTGACAACACCTTTCGAGTTCTTCAACGGTTGGAGTGACACAGCTTCAAATGTCACCGAATTTTTGGTAACAATTCTATCAAAATCCTATATCTTAGCAATCCACAAAAAAACAAACCAATGTCAAACATCCAAAATTTTCTATCGCTCGTCAAATTCTCCCACACAATTTTCGCTCTGCCGTTTGCGATAATTGGCTTCTTTTTGGCGACACACCATCCTTATTTTGGTTACGATTTTGAGTGGCACAAACTTTTGTTGGTGGTTTTGTGCATGGTCTTTGCGAGGAGTGCGGCGATGGCCTTCAACCGTTATGTAGACCGAGATATTGACCTCAAAAACCCCCGCACAGCTGCGGTTAGAGAGATTCCGAGAGGAGTCGTTTCTCCCAAAGCAGCTTTGGGTTTTGTGATTTTGAACTGTGTATTGTTTGTAGTAATGACTTTCTTTATCAACCGCTTGTGTTTCTTTTTGTCACCTGTGGCATTGGCAGTGGTTTTGGGATATAGCTATACGAAACGGTTCACCGCCCTCTGTCATTTTGTACTGGGATTGGGTTTGGCATTGGCTCCTGTAGGGGCTTTTGTGGCGGTCAGTGCCAAATTTGAATTGCTGCCGATTGTGTTTGGATTGGTAGTTTTGTTTTGGGTCAGTGGGTTCGACATCATCTATGCCCTGCAAGACGAAAGTTTCGACAAAGCGGAGAATCTCCATTCGATTCCGTCCTACCTCGGCAAAAAAAATGCACTTCGATTGTCGTCTGTTCTCCACTTGATTTGTGCGGGATTGGTCATTGCAGCGGGCTTTGTGGGCGGCATGGGTTGGTTCTATTGGGGCGCAACGACGGTATTTATCGGACTGCTATTATATCAACATACCCTTGTCACTCCCAACGATTTGAGTCAGGTCAATTTGGCGTTTTTTACGACCAATGGTGTGGCGAGTTTGTTATTTGGCGTCGGGGTTTTGGTAGAGTTGTTGGTGTGAAAAGTGAAAACTTTGCCAACAGTCACAGACTTTGGCAATAGTTACTGTTGGAACGGAAATCCAAAAAGACCTCCCACTTCAACTGTTGACAGGGTTTTCAACCACTGTCAAAGTTTCGTTTAATCTCTAATACCCCCCAATAAACTTCCGCAAAAACCACTCAATACTCAAAAAAGCCAACAACAAAAAGAACAACCACTTCAAATTGATGATAGCCTGTGTTTTGTAGGACGCATAAAGCGTAGGTTCAATGTTTGGACTGTTATTGAGCGTGTCCGCCAAAGCCGCCAAATTGTCGGGCATAAATACCTGCCCGCCATATCGTTTGGTCAAAGAATAAAGCAGTTGGTGGTTGGCTGTGGTTTGAAGGCTTTCAAGTTGTATGGGAACAACTGTAAACGTGCCTGTTGCCGAATGTTGTTGTCCACTAAAAGTCGTGGTGGCTTTGAAGGTGTATTTGCTAGGAGCGAAAAAACCTGCATTGAGGGCGTAGGCATTGGAGGTTTTGTTGAAGACAAAGGGGAATTCTTTGCCGTCTTCATCCGTAATCAGTAGGTCGACTTCTGGCTCATTGATGAGCTCATAGGAATCATTGTAGAGTTCGGCATCGAAGGTAATAGCTTCTGTTTCATTGAAAAGCGTTTTGGGCATATTGACCCGAAACTTGCGCTTGTCGTTTTTGACCGAAAGGTATTGGATGGTTTTGGTGACGATTTCATTGAAGGCTTCGTGGTCGTTGCTTTTTTTGTAGTCATATAGCCTCCAACGCCACAATCCTTCGCCGGTCAAAACACCCGTTTTGTAACCTGCGGCTTGCTTCAATACCAACAATGGATATTGGGTATCGACTGAGCCAATTCTTTGCAGTAGAAGGGATTGGGTAGTCGGTGCTGCTGAAAATTCACCAAATGGAACAGCCAATGGTGGCAATTCTTCTAAGGTTTGAAAGACATTGTTTTCGAGAGTGAAAAGGTTAAAGTTTCGGTTGGCTTTGGCTTTGGCATCGTTGGTACTCGAACCACCTCCATTGATTTTGAGAATGTCTTGTGCTTGGTTGAAGGCGGCCAAATCAGTTTGGGTACTGACAATGAACCATATCGGAATATTGCTGGTTTTCAAAGCACTCAACACACTTTCTGCTTTGTAGAGGCGAGAAGGCAAGCCATGCAAAACCGCTACATCATAGTCTTTGAAGGACAGATTGCCCACTTTTTGGACGAACATCACCGTGGTTTCATAGTTCTTGTTGTTTTCGATTGCTTGCTTCAATGCCGAAACATCGGGATGCGGACTTGCTGCCAACAACAAGACTTTTTGGCGGCTATCGAGAATATCTATATAAATGTCCTGCCGATTGTTCTGAACGGTGACTTCATCCTGAATTTGGGTAACTCGAATGGAGTATTGCTGTACACCTACTGTGTTGGCATCCAAAATAATATCCTCACTCAATATATAGTTTTCTTTGTCAATTGGAATAGTTTTGGTGTAAACTTTATCTGTTGTACCACTGCCTTTATAAACATTCAAAACCGTGGTTGCACCCCTGCAATTTTGTGCAGAAATGTCGGCTCGAATGGTGAATTTATCACCCAAATAGGCAATGCGGTTGTGTAATACTTTTTCGACTATCAAATCTCTTTGAGGAGTAGTATCACCGAGTGCTATGGCATAAATTGGCGTGGTCAATTGGGCATTGGAGTAAATCGGGTTGTTGCCTTGGTTGTAAATCCCGTCGGAAGCCAAGATGATTGCGCCTACATTTTGGTGGCTGTATTTGTTGTAGATTTCATCGAGCGTATTGGAGAGGTTGGTGACTTTTTGATTGAAGGGAAAACGCAAACTGTCGCTTTTTACTTCGTTCATTTGTTCACCAAAACTGTAGGTTTCTACTGTAAAGTTTTTTTCCTTCAATCCATTGACCAAACTCGTCAATTGATTGAAGTAGGCACTGCTATCGCCTGTTTTGGCAAACCCTTGTGCAATGGACTCCGAATTGTCTTGAACAACAACGATGTAGGGGTTGACGACTTCGGTAGTGCGGGACTTCAATAGGGGTGATAACAATAAAAATGCGATGCCGCTAACGACCAAAAAACGGGCGATTGCCATAGGAATCATGGCTCGTTTTTGGATTTTGGAAGCGTCTTGAAATGTATTGTCTTTGAAGTATAAGACGATGGCATATAATAGTCCCAATCCTAAGCAGAGGGCGATGTACCAAATTGGGTAACTTTCAAATGAAATTGTTGCGTCCATGTATGTTGAATTCACAGGATTTTTACCCCATGTTATTTTATAGCGCTCCATTGGAGCTTTCTGTATTTGAATTATCAATGAACGGTAAAACGTTTCTTTTATTCGTTCAAGTGTTTATACTCCAAAAGTTTTTGAAACTTTGAAGCTCTATTTTAAGGGGTAAAGTTAAGAAAAAACGCTTGCTTTGGTTTAGGTAATGGGTTTGGAGTAATAAATGATGGGGTTAATTTGTGTTAAAACGTATTAGCGTATCCATTTTTTGACCTTTCCAAACCAACTACCTGAGGGTTTTCGCTTCAATGGGGTGAAGGATTGCACATATTGACTTTGGATGTAAATGCGTCCATATTCTACATCGTCCTCATCGTCCCATTCTTCAAAGTCTCCATCTTGGGTGACGTATTGCAGGTTTTCGAGGAGGATGGGGCGTTGTTGCATCAAAAGTTCACAGATTTCCTGCTCGCTGTAAGTAGATGACCCGTAGTAAATTATGGGAGTTTGTTGGTTCTGACTGGCGATGGTGATTTTGTACCAATTTTGTTTCATGTTGTTGATGTTTTGTGTTTGATACAAAAGTAGTAATTTTAAACCATTGTCTTGTTTGGTAATTACCTTTGATTGTAGAATTGCTAAACCAACAATCAAAAACCTGCAATGTGAACGACTCTAAAAAGAACCGTGTTTTGTTTTTACATTTATTTTAATTCCTCAGCCTTATGACCATCAGCGAAACCATACAAAGTTATTTGCACGCCTTAGAAAGAGGCGATGAATATGGAGTACTTCAATTGTTTGCAGATAATGCCATTGTAATATCTCCACTTTATGGCCGAATGAAGGCCAATGATTTTTACGAGCAACTTTTTGAAGATACAGCTCAATCTCTGATTACCCTACTCCAAATCTTCAAAGGCGCACAGCCTGGTTCAGCATCAGCTCATTTTCGTTACCGTTGGACTTTGGAAGATGAGCAACCTGTCACCTTTGAAGCAGTGGATATTTTTGAATTTGACAACCAAAAAAAAATCTCTAAGCTCACCATAATTTATGATACGGTTTATGTGAGAGAGGCTTTTGAGCGGCTGAGGGGTTGAGAGATGGTGTGACGGAAAGGGTGTGAAGATTATTGTCGTTCTGGCACAGCTAAATATTTTATCGTTTTTTACAATAATTTTGGCAAATAACTAAAAATATTGTAAATTTGCCAGCAGAAACAATAATCACTCAAAACCTTCAATCTATGGAATACATCATTAGTTGGTTTGAAATTCCTACTACCAACATTCAAAGAGCTGCAAAATTTTATAGCGAGGTTTTGGCTTGCGAAATAGGTATTAACGAAATGAATGGCTCACAGATGGGTTTTTTCCCTTCAAAACAAGGTGTGGTATCAGGTGCTTTGGTACAAGTTGCAGACCAACTACCGAGCGAAAGTGGTACAACAGTTTATTTTTACATTGAAGGGGATTTGACAACTTCTCTCAATCGAGTAGAAGCGGCTGGCGGTCAGATTTTACAACCCAAAAAGCACATAGGAGAAGGTATTGGTTTTTGTGCTTTCGTCAAAGATACAGAAGGAAATAAAGTGGCACTTCATTCGATGGGTTAGTTTTGGTTGACTTACAGTTGTCTTATTGAAGGGAAATCGAATCAAGGCATTTTTAAAAAATAATTAAATTCATAGATTTGGCTGGGAGGCTGGCATCTTATTTTTCTCGTAATGGAGGAACAAACGGCACAACAACACAACTTTAGGTGTCAGCCTATTTTTTTGTAAACTAAAATAGCCGAACATTGTGTTCGGCTATTCTTATAAAGATTTCTTTTATTTCTTTTTCTTTCCTATATTTAGCTTGTTCTAAACAAACATTCACCATTTTTTACTCACTAAAAATTGTATTTATTATGGACAAGCGAATTATTATCGGAATTGTTGCAGGTATTTTGTTTGGCTTACTCGGCACTTTTGTGCTGGAATCCGGTGGGTTCAATGCTACCTACTTGATTATTGTTGCCGTTTTAGGTGGCTTGATTGGATTTGCAGGTACTCAAACCTTGCCGCTCAATTATTATTTAGCAAGTGCTATTATTGGAGCAATTTTTTATGCGGTAATTGCTGCTGTTCTTCAAGGCAGTTATGTAGATCAACTCATAACTGGTGCGGTTGCAGGAGCTTTGATTGCACTCATCACTACTTTTCTACACAAACAACTCAACAAAGGATAGTAAAAGTTGGGTAAGCAACTGATTATCCTACTCTTTTACATCTTAAAAACATTATTAAATTTGGCATATTCCGATATTCGTTTTTGGATAAAAGCGAATATCGGTTTTTTATTTTACCAAGTTTGATTTCTACCAACCAGAAACTAGTTATTTCCGTATTTTTTCTGAATATATGCGGCTTTCATGATTTCCTTACGTCTTTCAACTGAAGGCTTTGTGTAATCTTTTCTTCTTCGCAATTCGCTCAAAATACCTGTTTTCTGTCCTTTCTTTTTGTAACGACGCAATGCTTTGTCAATCGTTTCGCTATCTTTCACTTCAATGATAATCATATCAAAATTTGTTTAATAATTGAGTAATAAGAAATACTACAAAATGGCTGCAAAGATACACCAACTTCTTGTTTTTACCTAATGCCTGATGCAATGAAAATAAAAATGAGTGAAATTCGGTCGTTCTTTTATATACATAATTGATAATCAAAGTATCCTCACAGTGTTTTTGGTCATTTTACCGTTTATTCACTTTCCAATCGTAGGGATAATAATCTACGGCATAGTCGGTTGGAATCGCTTGGTTTCGGTATTCGTTGATGAATTCTATCACCGATTTACCGTCTTGTGTAAAATCTGATCCATACCATTTGAATATTTCTGACAATTCGACCTTGTTCTCCGCATCGTTTACCCTCGTAAAATTGGGGTCATTGAGGGCTTTTTGGGTTTGGCGATTGAGTTGTGCATTAAGTTTTGAAGGTGTGTAGGCAAAAGGTTCTATTTGCGGACAACCTTTTGCGCCACATACAGCTACAAAATGAAAACGTGGATCTTTCTTCAAACCAAATAGTCTCCCTTTTTCCAATTCGTCTAAGGTCATCGTTTGACCAGCTACTTTATGTTTTTTTGCATCAAAAAATCCCAATACATCCAATGGTGATGAAGGAATATTGTTTTCTAAAATGGATTTTATCACCAAGATATTGTAGGCATTGATGTAAAAAGCTTGTTTTTCGGCACTACCTACATCATTTAGGTCTGCACTTGCAATTTGTTCAACCAATTCATTTAGAATGGTAGATTTTTTAAGACTTGAATAGCCAACCAAGCCATTGGATACAGATTGATTTAAGAACTGATTGGCGGTTTCAAAGAATTGGTTCAAGGCATTGGTTGGGATATCTTCTTCTTTTTCAGGTTTTTCGCTCTGATTTTTGGTTTCTACAACACTGGGTTTTGAAACATTCGCTTGTTCACTTGATTTTGATGATGTTGTGTTTTCAGCAAGTACATTAGCATCAGTTGGCTTTTTGGTTTCTTCTTTGGGTTTTATCGGTTGGTTTTCCTCGACTTTACTTATTGGAGTATTGAAGTTGTTTTGTTCAGATTCATAAGTAGTTTTCACATTCTCTAGTTCGATTATCTGTCCATCTTCTTGTGTTTGTTTTCTTTCTGTTTCTTCCTCCAGATCACTTGCAGTTTCATTTGCAGCCATTGTTGTCTTGGGTTCTGCTTGTGGAGCATCTTTTAGAGATTCGACCACTTTCATTGCATCCGCTTTTGCATCCGATGCATCAATGGACTTATTGCAGGAAAATAAGAATAGGCTCAATATTAGGATGCTTGAAAAGAGCATTGTTTTTTTCATGGGTTTGTTATTGAAATTCAAAAATAATTCTTTTTGTTTACGTGAAATTGGGCTTTCTTTGTAATTAAATGCTTGATAGAGTGGATTGGTTTAGACGAACAAAGCATAAAAATGTAAAAAGACGACAGTTTATCAAGTGTATGTACTCATAGTTATGGGGAACTTTATAGGTTTGTTATTGCTTTATTAGGTTATCACAAAACAATTGATATATTATGGATGCTATTCTTATCAATGCACTTATTGGGGGTATTTTTTCCATACTCGGAATTTTTATCAAGCACCGTTTGGACAAAAAAAACGAAATAACTCCTACTTCAAATGTCGAAGATAGAGATGCAGCTCAGTTCGATTCAAAAAAACTCAGCGATAAATTCTTCAATAAAGACCTGAATAGAGGTTTGTCTGTGTTGTTTTTGGATTTGATAGCAATCATTATGGTCGTCGCTATTTTTGACCTCAATAATACCGAACCATTTTGGGAAGATTTCTTTGCCATGGTTGTTTTGGGGGCGATTCCCGTATATGCGGTTTACTACCTATTGAAAGGTTTTTTCCGATATTTCGTTCACTAGCATTTTTTGCGACCAAAGGAAAAATCATTTTTTCTTTATTCATTTTAATCAGTAAATCAAATATATGAAAGCAGATTTAAACAACCCATGGCATAAAGTAAAGATTGGCAACCATGCACCAGATGTAGTAAATGGCATCATCGAAATCCCGCAAAATACAAGAGCTAAATACGAACTCGATAAAGAGAGTGGCTTATTGAAACTCGACAGAGTATTGTATTCATCTATGTATTACCCAGCCAATTATGGTTTTATACCCCAAACCTACTGCGATGACAAAGACCCTCTCGACATTGTGATTTTGTCGCAAATAACTATTGTCCCGCTTTGCATTGTTTCGGCAAAGGTGATTGGCGTAATGCGGATGTTGGATGGTGGTGAATTGGACGACAAAATCATTGCTGTTGCAGAAAACGACATGAGTGTGAGTCACATCAACGATATTTCGGAACTGCCCACGCATTTCTTCAAGGAACTCCGCAATTTCTTTGAAGATTATAAAAAGCTGGAAAACAAAACGGTAGAAGTGGAAGATTTTCAGGATGCAGTCGTGGCAAAGGAAATAGTGAGGAGAAGTATTGAGGATTATAAATTACTGCTGGAGAAGTAATCTATAATTTTATTTTTTAACTGAATAGAAAGCAATTGTGGGGAACTAATTAATGCTATTGATAGGTTTTTCTATTTATAGAAAACTAAAGTACCTATCAAAATATGACTACTCAAAAAAAACTCATAAGATTCCTGCCCCAAAAAACCATCAACCATTTATGGGAAACCGAAAAGATGGAATGGAGGAGCAGTCCTATCTTCAAATTTGGATTTACAATTTTTGCTGACGATGGAAAAACGCACTATGAGCCAGGACTTCAAAGTTTCTTGGGTCTTATTTCTGCCATTGCAGTAGTATTGATTTATATGTTTTATATGACTGCCAATTGGTTAGGTTTCGGTTTAGCTATTTTCATTACAACAATTGCGACAACTCTTCCTGATATTTTTAAATATATTCGAAAGAAGAATACAGAATATGCTTTTAATAAGAATGGTGTATTCTTCAAATTGTGGGGATTGGGCGGAACAAATATTCATTTTATTGATTTTGCAGATATTGACCAAATAACTTACGTCGAATACAAAGAGAAAAGAGGTGTAATTTATTTTATGTCGAACAAAGATTTTTATTTTCGTACCTATGATTTTGCCACAGGCAAAGAAAGGTTTCACCCAACTTTTGAGATGATTGAAGATGTCATTGAAATGAGGAATAGATTGGAAGTGTATAGAAGGGAAAAAATTGCAGCAAAACCAACCATTTATCAAAATTAAAAGCCAAATAATGAACCTATACCAAGAATTATCGCAGGTTTACCACGAAATGTACCAAAACCTCTTTGATTACGACGAAGAATTTGGTTTTTACCATTCTGTATTAGAACGATTTGAAGCGAAAAAAGTCGTAGAATTTGGATGTGGAACAGGCAATTTGGCAAAGCGTTTTTTGGCTGCAAATTTTGACTATTTGGGTGTTGATTTGAATCAAGAAATGTTGGACATTGCAGCAATATCATTACCCAGACATCATTTTCTGCAAAGTGACATGTGCACTTTCTCCTCTCCTTCCTTATTTGAAGCAGCCTTGATAACTGGGCGCACCATCAGCTATTTATCCACCAACAAAGACATCCTTCAGGCTTTTGAAGCAATACGCAATTGCTTGGCAGAAAACGGTTTATTAGTTTTTGATGCTATTGATGCAACTTTACTATTTGAAGATTTTGACGAAAGCGAAAAGGAATTGAAGGTAGGCAAATACAAACGTATCAGCTACTCAACTCCCAATTTGCAAACAGGCTGGACTTGGGATTGGCATTCGACTTATTTTGCAGAAAACGAAGGACAATTTGAAGCAATCGGGAATGACTTTGCTACGGTTAGGGCTTTCACTCAAGACGAACTCAAATTGCTGCTCACCATAGCAGGTTTTGAAGTATTGGAGGTAATCGAAAAAAACACCTACACTTGGGCAGACCATTATTTTGTGGCAAGGAAGAAATGAAAGTAACTTCAACTTCAGAATCCAATTAACTTGTTGTTAGTGAGTAATTTGTTTTATAGAAAAATAAAAACCTTTCCTTCAAATGAAAAAAGATTACAGCCACCAACAGTCCACCCAAAGGCAAACTGTTGGCACTGTAACCGTATCCTACAGCTTAATAAATTTTGCTGTTAAAACCTCAAAACTATTGTTCATTTTTAGGATATAAGTGCCTGATAGTAAGTTGCTCACATCCAATTGGAGTTGTGTGACACCCTTATCCAAAGTCTGACTTTTCACCACCCGTCCCGATACATCGTACATACTTACAATGATTTCGGTTGAAGCATTCGCAAAGCCGAAAGAAACATTCAAATAAGCGTTGGTGGCTGTTGGATAAACTTCAATGGCTGCAATACTTGATTCACCCCTTTGCAGACTCACTACTCCCAATATTTTGGTAGTACCATCCAAATCAGTTTGGCTCAATTGGTAGTAAACCGTACCTTTTGGAGCATTGCGGTGTAAAAATTCATAGCGATGAACATCGAAGGTCGAACCATTGCCTGCTATTTGTTGAAGCGGAACAAAGTTTTGACCATCAGCAGAATAACTGAGCGTGAAAAAATCATTGTTTGTCTCCGAAGCAGTCGCCCATTGCAGTAAGTTTCCTTCCATTTTTACCTCCCCTTCAAAAGACAAAAACTCAATAGGAAGTTTGGTACAAGGAATCAAGCCTGTCACAATCACCTCATTTTCATTGCCCAAGGCATCAACTACTGTAATTTGATAGCTGTTATCATTGTCGTCCAAAATAAATATAAAAGGTGCATTTTCTCCTACTTCGCCATTGAAGTTGCCACTTACTTGATAAGGTGCAACACCGCCTGTCACAATACCCGTTACTTGTGATTGTCCTTGAGAGGGAACATCGCAAATTCTTTGGTGAGCAATTACAATTTCAACGGCTTGTGCAGCAGGGACTTTGTAAATTACGCCCGTAAAAATAGAGGTAATATATAGGTCGCCATTGGGAGCATAGCCCATTCCTGCGGTGAAATTCATGCCTTCTGCAATGATTTCTCTCGAACCATCTGCATGAATCTTAATCGCTCGACCAGTTTCAGGTGTAAAGTTTGGAGGTGTGGTTTCCAAAGAAAATGCACTGAACTCCAATACCACTAAATTGCCATCTGTGGGGTCAAAAGCCATGTCAGTCAGTGAAGTAAAGCCGCTTTGGAATACACTCACATTGCCCGACATGTCCACTTCATAGACATTGGCAGTGCCTGGCAAGAAAGGGAAGCCCCGCAAATGACAAACATAAAAACCACTTCCATCAGGTTTTGCCAAAATTTTGGTGGGAACAGCATCGGAAACAGGAGGGCCGAAAGGCAGAGGATTTGGGATGGGCGCAAAAGTCGCAAATATGCTCAATTGACCTGTGGCTGCATCACGCCGAACAATCGTATTGCCACCTGCATCTACCACAAACATATTGCCCACCGCATCCATTGCCATGCTGTAAGGATTGCTATTGATTGCTCCTTGTGCAATAGAATAATCGCCAATATTGTAGGTTGCCTCCAAGTCGGCAGTCGTCATCGCCATATCTCCAATCGTATAACCGCTAATATCAAAAGTCAGCAAAGACTCAGATAAATTGCTGCTGCCTAAGCCTTCGCCTTGTACTACAATCACTTTTCCATCATTGGTGAAAACCGTTCGCCAAGCACCAACTGTTTCTCCATTTTCTGCATTAAACTCACTGGGCAAACCTGAGATGACATCGTGTTTTTGAAAATTTGGAGTCAATGCCACCAACTTTCCGTCGTTGCTGCCCGTACCCACTTCGTTTACCCACAAATTGCCACTGCCATCGGCTACAATTCCAACAGGACCATTGAAGCCAACCGCATACACATCAGGGATTTTTGGGGCGGGTGCTGCAACTTTGTAAATTACGCCTGTAAAAATGGAAGAAATATACAAATTTCCATCAGCATCAAAAGCCATTCCTGCCGTAAAATTCAAGCCTTCAGCCATGATTTCACGGCTTCCATCTGTGTGTAATTTGATTGCTCGACCCGTAGCGGGCAAAAAGTTTGGAGGCGTTGTATCTAAAGAAAATTCGCTGAACTCCAAGACAACCAAATTTCCATCTCTTGGGTCTATTGCCATGTCGACCAATGAAGTAAACCCTGATTGCCAAATACTTAGATCACCCGCCATGTCCACTTCATAGACGTTGGCAGTGCCTGGTAAGAAAGGGAAGCCTCGCAAATGACATACATAGAAGCCGCTGCCATCAGGTTTTGGCAAAATTTTGGTGGGAACAGCATCCGAAACAGGAGGGCCGAAGGGAAGCGGGTTGGGTATTGGGTCGAATGTCGCAAATACGCTTAGTTCATCGGTCATTGCATTTCGGTGGAGAACTGAATTGCCTCCTGCATCTACAATGAACATATCTCCGTTTGGAGCAATGACAAAGCTGTAAGGATTGCTGTTTGTTGCACCTTGAGCAATGGTGAAATCACCAATATTAAAGACTGATTCTACGTCTGCAATGCCAAGCGGTGTGCCACCAGCTACATATCCTGTGATGTCGAAAGTGAGAATGGATTCGGCCAACTCATTGTTGCCCAGTCCTTCTCCTTGCAATACAAATGCTTTTCCATCGGGGGTGAGAATGCTTCTCCAAGCCCCCAATGTTTCGCCAGATTCTTCGCTAAATTCGCTGGGCAATCCACCAATCATGGTGTGTCTTTCGCCAGTAGGTGTCAACAAAGTGATTTTTCCATCATTGTTGCCTGTACCCACTTCATTGACATAGAGGTTGCCACTGCCATCGACAGATAAGCCGACAGGGCCAATAAAGTCGGTAGCATAAATACTCACATTGTCTTGAGCGAGTGTGATTTGAAAAGCTGCTAAACTGATGATGGTAGTGAGCAGCATGTTAAAAATCGGCTGTAAGATTTTTGTTTTCATCTGTAAAATATTTTAAAATAAAAAAGATAAAAATAATTGATATTTATATATTAAAATGGTAAAATATATTTTAATGTTAAAAATTTATTGCCCTACTTCTATTCGCCAATATCTGCAATAGGTTGTTTGTCAAAACGAGAGACGGTGTGTTCGACAGGCTTGAGACTCTGCAAATATGTGTAAATTGCTTCCAAATCTTCTATTTCCATCCCTGCATATTCAGTCCATGGCATCACCGTATTGAAGTCACCCGCTGCAATGGGTGTTGGAGTAAAGGAAGAATCTGCAAAAGATTTGAAGCGTTGGACAAAAACATCTTTTGACCAAGTACCAATACCTGTTTTTTTATCGGGAGTAATATTGGAAGAACGCACAACTCCACCTGTTTCAATGGGAAACTCCATTCCTCCTGCAAACTCTAATTCTTCAATAAATTCACCTTTTTCATCTTGCGGTGTATGGCAGTGAGCACAACTTGCCATTGTGGTCAAGTACTTACCATAATCAACTTCATTCGTTTTGTCAGGAATTGATTGAAAATCGGATTTTTGAGGTATGGTGTTGATGATAAAATTCATGGGAAAGTTGGAAGTTGAAGGAGTAGTGATTCCTTCATTAATAGCAGGCAGCGACTTAATGTAAGCAATGATAGCATAAATATCCTCTTTGTCCATTTTACCATAATTATCGTAGGGCATTAATGGAAACAAGGCATTGCCGTCTTTGGTAACACCACAAGTAATGGCTCTAAAAATTTCACCATCCGTCCAATTTCCCAAGTGTTTCGGAGTAATGTTGCGGGCAGTGTATTGACCAATACCAATGTCAAATAATTCACCGCCACCTCCATAAGTGCCTGCAACAGTAGGTCCTGCAAATTTACTCCAATCACGCTCCGAGTGACAACTCATACAGACTGCAACGTGATGGGCTAAATACTTGCCTCGTTCAATTTTTGTGGGATTGGCTTCAATGCTCAATTCGGGAGGAGGACCAACATTGGGGAGGACGAATTTGACATAACTCAATAGAGCAATTACAATGGTTGCAAACAAGACAAGGGCAACCAATAACCCTTTAAAGATTTTTTGTTTCATAACTGTAGGAATTTTATTAGTATATCAAAACTTTGAGCTGTGTTGTTTCAAATATACTATGAGTAAGTAGTGATAAACGAACCTTAATTAAGATACTTTTTAACTTTCAAAAAAGGTATTCCTTGTAGTAAATTGTTAAATAGCAAAAGTTTATAATAGAACAATGTTGAAGTTCAAACCTAAAAATACAGTGAAGCAATTGAATGCAAAAATTAAAAAAATGGTTTCAACAACCATCAAAAAGCCTCGTAGATGCACCCTCCAATGGTATCTGCTTTTGCTCCTGTTACCGAACTCAGGCAATTCACCTCC
The DNA here is from genome assembly GCA_041392475.1 of Chitinophagales bacterium. Lineage (NCBI taxonomy): Bacteria > Pseudomonadati > Bacteroidota > Chitinophagia > Chitinophagales > Chitinophagales bacterium. Next base: position 818,559 of record JAWKLZ010000002.1, read on the forward strand.
TTCCTCATTCGCAAAACCCCAATAAAACCCATAATCAAAGCCTCCTTAAATTCCACCACTTTTCTGTTAGGAATCACTACTTCAACAGGAGCATGGTCAGCAATTCGTTGCATCAAAAAAACATTCAATGCTCCGCCACCTGTTACCAACATACTGTCCTGCAAATCTTTATCGTGTGTGATGCCTTCCCGCTTATAAATGTGTTTGATGTCCTTGGCGATTTGGATGGCAATATGCTCAACCGCTGTTCTCAAAAAATCTTCAACAGGCGCATCACTTCGATGGAAAAGAGGTAGAAAAACATCACGAACCCAATCGTTGCCGAGTGATTTTGGGTAAGACTTTCGGTAATACAAAGACCGATTGAGGTCTTCGAGTAAATAAGGATCAATTTCTCCGCTTGCTGCAATATGACCATCCTTGTCATAGTCCACATTTAACTCATTTGCCCACTGATTCAACACCATATTCGCTCCACATATATCATATGCAACAATTTTTTCAGGGTTCACCTTACAAGAAATGTTGGCAATGCCTCCCAAATTGAGGCAAAAACGATGTCCTCCAAAAAGATGAATATCGCCAATCGGCACAATCGGCGCACCTTCTCCCTCCAATGCCACATCACAAGTTCTAAAATCACAGACAACAGGCAATCTCGTTTTGGCAGATATTGCAGCCCCATCACCAATCTGACTTGTGAAAAGATTTTTGGGGTCGTGAAAAACCGTATGTCCATGAGAAGCAATGAAGTCCACTTCACTCTGTAAATGGTGGCGATTGATAAAATCGTTGATCATATCTCCCAAATAATGCCCGAGGAAAGTATGGGTTTTGATAAAAGTTACCGCATTTTGCATCACCAATTTGCTCAGTCTGAGTTCCCATTTTGGAGGAAAAGGAATGGTTTCTGCTTGCAATATGTCAAATTTCCATTGACCATTTTCTTCTTCAAAATGACAGTATGCCAAATCCACGCCATCCAATGAACTTCCTGACATCACACCAATTGTTTTGTATGTAGTTGTCATTTATCCGTTTTTAGTTAGTAAACGAAAATAATAAAATTCTCGTTCATCTCATAATTATTTTCCAACCTCCCTTTCAACTAATCTAAAATTTGTATTCTCGGAATTAAACAGTATTTTGGCTATTCCAAATTTGCAAAAAGATATTAATTGAATTTTAAAAAATAAATATGAGCCTACTCAAAGAAACTCAAGCGATACTGGGTGAAGCATATACCGATTTAGAAGTTTTACTAAACTGTTTCAAAGAAGTCTTGCAGGAGAATGGTCGAACAGATTTAGCCAAGGCTGTTCCATGGATCAATAAAGTAGAAGACAAACCAGTTCGGAAAATAGACGAAGAATTACTTCAAATTTATTCGATTGCATTTCAGCTATTGAATATGTCTGAAGAAAATTGGGCTGTTCAGGGAAGACGGAATCTAGAGAATCAAGCTTTAGACGAAGGTAAAGCACGCATCAATGGCTTGTGGGCTAAGTGCTTGGAAACGCTTTTGGAAAAAGGAGTCAGTGGTGAACAAATTGCAGCGCATTTACACAAAGTAAGGGCGGAACCCGTTTTCACCGCACACCCTACCGAAGCAAAGCGAGCTACGGTTCTAGAACACCATCGAGAGCTTTACAAACTGATTGTGAAGCGAGAAAATACCATGTACTCTAAGATAGAACAGGAAGACATCAAGCGAGAAATAAAATTGGTGATTGACCGACTTTGGCGAACAGGAGAAATTTTTGTGGAGAAGCCTGACATTGATTCTGAACTCCGCAGTATTTTGCATTATGTGATGAATGTTTTGCCAACGGTGATTCCAATATTGGACCAACGCTTGGTGCAAGCATGGAGACGAGTAGGTTTAGATCCAAAATTGATTCAAGAAGCCATCAAAATGCCACGGGTTTCTTTCGGAAATTGGGTAGGAGGAGACAGAGATGGACATCCTTTTGTAACCGATGAAACGACTCGCAAAACTCTGAAAACATTGCGTTTAAATTCAGTGGTCATCATTCGCCGAGAACTCATGAAACTTATCAAGCGACTCAGTTTTGCTTGTTTATTGGAAGATACTATCCCTGCAATGCAAAGCCGAATTGAAGAAATAATTAACGAATTAGGGGAGGACGGACAATTAGCTTTTGATCGAAACAAAGGGGAAGCGTTTAGACAATTTGCAAATCTCATCACCTACAAACTACCTGTGGATGTCCAACGAGAACACATCACAGAATTGAAGGAAACGAAAACGAGCTACAAAACAGCTGCCGAATTGCTGACTGATTTGTATCTCCTTCAAGAGGCATTGGTAGCTTACAAAGCAAAAAACATTGCTTATACGGATGTGAATGAGGCTATTAGAATTGTACAGACTTTTGGTTTCCATTTAATTCGTTTGGATATTCGTCAAAACAGTGCTTTTCACGACAAAGCCATTACTCAGCTATTGCAGGCAGCTAATACAAAAGGTGATATTGACTTTGCGAATTGGAGCGAAGAAAAGCGACTCGCATTTATTGAAGGCGAACTCAACTCTGCACGTCCATTTACCCACCCCAATACCAAACTTCAAGACGAGGCTCATGCAGTGAGAAGTTGCTACAAAGTATTGGCAGAGCATATTGGTAACTATGGTACTCAAGCATTGGGCGCATTAATCATAAGTATGACCCGTTCTTTGTCCGACTTACTCACGGTTTATTTGTTGGCACGAGAAGCGGGTTTAATCAAACAAACTGAGGTGGGTTTGGTGTGTATTTTGCCTGTTGTACCCTTGTTTGAAACCATTGAAGATCTGAGAGTAAGCCATAAGGTTTTGGATGCTTTTTTGAACCACCCTTTCACAAAGCGAAGTTTGGCGTATCAACAACAATTGAGCGGAGAATCGGAAATGATTCAGCAAGTAATGATTGGATACAGCGACAGCAACAAAGACGGAGGAATTTTAGCGAGTCAGTGGAATTTGTTTGATGGCGAAAGACGCTTGGCAGAAACAGGCAGAAAACATGGGGTAAAAGTGCGGTTTTTTCACGGCAAAGGTGGAACAATTAGCCGAGGAGCAGGCCCGACGCAGTGGTTCATCAAAACACTGCCATGGGGATCAGTGCAATACGATATGCGCTTGACCGAACAAGGAGAAACCATTTCGCAAAAATATGCGAACAAAATCAACGCTACCTACAATTTAGAATTGCTCTTGGCAAATACTGCAAGACAGTCTATTCTACATGAATTTACCGTAAAGAAATTTGAGGATTTAGACGAAATATGGCAGTTTTTGGCAGACGAAAGCTTCAAAAAATACCGTGCATTGATGGAGCATCCCGATTTTATCCCATTTTACAGTCAAGTCACACCTATAGATGTGATTGAGTCGAGCAAAATCGGTTCTCGTCCTGCTCGCCGAAAAGGGCAGCGCAGCTTGGACGCTTTGCGGGCGATTCCTTGGGTATTTAGTTGGGCGCAAGCTCGATTCAATCTAACAAGTTGGTATGGAGTAGGTTCTACGCTACATAAATTGAAGGAAGTGCATCCCAACCAGTTTGCAAAACTCAAAGCGGCAGCACAAGAAGATACGCTGATGAAGTATGTGCTACTCAATATTGATACAAGTTTGGCAGCAACAGATGAGCGCATCATGCGGTTGTATGCAGAGTTGGTTCATGATACAGATATTCGAGAAAACCTAATGGCTATCATCATGACGGAATTGGAGCAAACTCGAAGCATCCTGAAAGAAATTTTTGAAAAACCACTTGCTAAAAGGCGAGAGGCGCATCATTATTCCAATATCTTGCGGGCAGAGGCTTTGAATGATTTGCATTATACACAGATAGATTTATTGAGAGAATGGCGTTTGATGGAGAAAGAATCTGAGCAGTCGAATCAAAAATTGCAAGAATTGTTGTTGACCGTCAATGCCATTGCAGGAGCATTGAGAAGTACAGGGTGAGAAATGATGGCAAATCTCGAAAAACTTCAACAACAAAATCAAGCCCTTACCATCCTCAACACGATTGCACAAGGTCTGAATAAAGAGGTGCATCTCGAAAAAGCTCTCAATGCCGCATTACAGCAGATAACCAAGCTATTGCAACTAAAAACGGCGTGGATTTGGCTCTTCAATTCCGACACACAAATGGCATATATGGCGGCGGCGATTCACCTGCCGCCTATTTTTGAGCAACAGCCCGAACTGTTGACAGGTTGGTGTTGGTGTATCGAAAAATACTTGACAGGTACAGGTAAGGAGTTGAAAACTGCCTACAACATCAGCGAAATCACCTGCTCTCGGCTACAAAACCTTCAAAAAGGTACAGACGGTTTACGCTATCATGCGAGTGTGCCTTTGCAATCACATGAACAGCAAAAGATTGGGATTTTGAATGTAGTCAGTGAAAACTCCCAAGAATTAGCCCCTCAAACATTGGAGCTTTTGCATACGATTGGTGATATGTTGAGTATTGCGATTGAAAGGGCGAGATTGTTTGAAAACAGCCGTCAGTTGGGCATCATGCAGGAGCGCAACCGCTTGGCGCGTGAAATTCACGACACGATTGCACAGGGTTTGACCGCCCTTTCTTTGAAGTTGGAAACCATTGAAGCTTTTTTGGAAGTGAATACGCAGCATCCCAAAATCCCCGAATTGGTGCGTCAAAGTTTGCAACTGACCCAATCGAATCTTGAAGAAGCCCGCCGTTCGGTTTTAGACCTTCGAGCCACGCCCCTGCAAGATTGTACGCTTTTAGAGGCATTGGAAAACTTCTGCAATGAAATCAAAACCAACCACGGTTTACAAACGCATTTTCAACCTTTAGGCACTTACCAAAAATTGCCGCTTCGCACTGAAATGACCTTGTACCGCATTGCACAAGAGGCAGTACAAAATGTGGTCAAACACGCTGCTGCCAACAACTTAACCCTGCAATTGAAGTATCAAACGGATTCTGTGGTTTTGCAGGTCGAAGACGATGGCAGAGGATTTGAAACGGCTACTGCAACGCAAGGCTTTGGTTTACTAGGCATTAGCGAGCGAGTGAAACTGCTGAAAGGGAAAATGGAATTGAAGAGTGAGTTGGGGGTTGGGACGGTTTTGTCGGTGGAAATGCCTCAATAAAACAACCTCCCTTCCTCCGCCATCTCCACCAACAAAGGCGCAGGTGTAAACCTTCCACCATGTTTCTCCGCCAGATTTTGGAGTAAACGAACAACCTCCATTGGACTCCATTCATCAATCATTCGGAAAGGACCTCCCCTAAATGGAGGAAATCCCAAGCCAAACACCGCTCCAATATCACCATCCAAAGGGCTGTCAATAATACCCTCTTGCAGGCAGTAAACCGCCTCATTGACCATCATCAAAGCAGTACGGTGTTGGAGTTCGACAGCAGGAAACGGTTTGCGTTGAGGGCCATTGAAGTAGTTGTAGCTCTCAGCATTGACCTCCCCCGTTTTTCTACCCGTTTTAGGATCGTATTGGTAAAATCCTTTACCATTTTTACGTCCTTTATAGCCCACAGCAGCCATACGTTTGAAGCCATCGCTCAATTGAATGTTGTCTTCTCCACGTTCTTTGAAAAAATCACCCAAAGCACCAGATTGTATATGTGCGCCCACATCAATACCAACTTCATCCATGAGTGTGACTGGGCCAACAGGAAAGCCAAAATCTTGCAGTTGATTATCCAAATTTTTGATTTCTGCGCCTTCTTCAATGAGCAATAAGGCCTCGTTCATCATCGGTGAAAGAATGCGGGTCGTGTAAAATCCAGGCCCATCTTTGACCACAATGCAGGTTTTTCCCTGCCTAATACCCAATTCCAAACACGTTGCGATTACCCAATCCGCCGTTTGTTCGGTTTTGATGATTTCGAGGAGGGGCATTTTCGGAACAGGTGAAAAATAGTGCATTCCAATCACCATTTCGGGGCGTTTGGCTTTGGCTGCAATTTGGTGAATTGGTAAGGCAGAAGTGTTGGAAGCAAAAATACAATCATCTTTGGTGGCTGCTTCGGTATCCGCTAAGATTTGTTGCTTCAATGTTAAATCTTCAAAAACGGCTTCAATAACCATATCTGCCGTCTCAAAGTTTTCGTAGGTCAATTGCCCTCGCACATTTGCCATGATTTCGTTTGCCTCCACTTTGGAGAGCGATTTTTGAAATACTTTTTTCTCTATGTTTTTCCAGATGGTTTGGTTGGCGGAGGTCAACGTTTCCTCTTTGATGTCTTTGAGGAGAACGTTGATGTTTTTTACTGCGCTCACTTCTGCAATACCTGCACCCATAAACCCTGCACCCAACATTCCGAGCGTTTGAATAGGGCGAACTAAGTCTTTCATGGGGTTTTTCTTTTTGGCAGTCATCGCAAAAAAGAGGTGGATGAGTTGTCGGCTTTGTGGGGTCAAAATCATTTCTTCAAATTTGACCGCTTCCGCCTCTAATCCCGCTTCAATACCTTTTTTGAAGCCCGTTTCCACACAGTCTAAAATAGCGGGAATAGCGGGGTAATTGCCTCGGCTTTGCTTCAAAGCGATTTGACGTGCTTGCTGCAATACAATGCGCCTGCCTATCGGATTTTTGTTCAAAGCCCACTCCGCCAAGCCACCTTTCAGTTTGCGTTTGATTTTTTTGCCGACCAATTTCAGCGCAAATTCACAGGCTGCCTTGTGGAGTTTGTGCGGATGTACGAGTTCGTCCACCAATCCTATTTTTTTGGCTTTGCTGGCATAAATGTTTTTGCCTGTGAGCATCATGTCTAATGCAATGCGAAGATCTATCAATCGGGGGAGTCGCTGTGTGCCACCTCCTCCTGGAAAAATGCCGAGTTGGACTTCAGGTAGTCCCAATTTGGTGCTTTTGTCGTTGGAGGCAATTCGTGCATGACAAGCTAAACAGATTTCCAATCCTGCACCCAATGCTGAACCGTGAATGGCTGCTACAACGGGTTTTGAAGAATTTTCGATTCGGTTCAATATTGCATGGCCTTTGCGGGTAATGGGCGCAAAGTCGCCTTTTTTTTCTACTGCTTGAAAAGATTCGATGTCGGCTCCTGCAATGAAATCTTTTTTGCGGCTGATCAATACAATGGCTTTCACCGCTTCATCGGCTTCTAATTCTGCAATCAAGGTGTCGAACAATCCGATGGTTTCGGGAGATACTTTGTTTACAGGGCTGTCTTTTTGGTCCAACCAAAGAGTGGCTACGCCGTTTGTGACTTCAATGCTGAGATATTCTTCACGTTTCATATTGGATTACTATTTTGATGTCTTGGTGGTTGAAGCATTTGCTTATCTTGTAAAACCAAAATTAGCTACTATGTTTATCTTTTTTCATAAAATTACAAATCTCCCAACTGCGGACGCATCAATATTTCCTCTACTACGGTAGTTTCGCTCAACTGCAGAACTCCTACAATTGCTTTGGCTATGTCTTCGGACTGCATCAATCGGGAATCTGCAACCTCTACTCCTTCCCAGGCATTGGTGCGGGTAGCTCCCGGCAATACAGCGGTTACTTTGATGTTGTATGGTTTGAGTTCTTCTCGCAGGGCTTTGGTGTAGCCCAAAAGGGCAAATTTGGAGATGCTGTAAGAAGCACTGTTGGAGTAATATTGAAGGCTGGCAACGGAGCAGATATTGAAGATGTGTCCTTTTTTATGGGCTACCATTGAAAGGAGTAAATGTTGGGTCAAATAATAGGCACTGTATAAATTGGTTTCTATCAGCTTTTCCAATACTCCTTCTTGTTCTTGCTTCAATAAAGTATCGGGCATCCATACACCTGCATTGTTGACGAGTATATCTATTTGATTCCAAGTCGATTGAATAGTTTCTGCAAAGGCAATGACGGCTTGTCGGATGCTCATGTCGACTGCCATGATGTGTACTTTTATGGATGGATGACTGTCCGAAATTTCTGATTGAAGGGCCTCCAAATCTTGCTGAGTTCGAGCGCACAAAAACAAATTGTACCCTTCTTTGGCGAAAGCGATTGCGATGGCTTTTCCTATTCCTTTGGTAGCTCCTGTGATGACTGTATTCATGGTTATGTGTGAAAATTATTTGGTTCAAAAATAGGGTTTCTTTTCAAATCAAACAAAAAGTGATATATTTGACTGAAAGGCATTAAGCCAATTTCTATAATGAAAATCAAATTGGTGGTGAAAATCAAAATCAAATTGGATTTTCTTGAAAATTCACCACTTTAGTATTTAATATTGTTATACTTAAAAATATAAAAAATGAAACAACTTAGTTTATTTTTAATGGCTATAATTGCGGTTTGGGGACTCAACAGCTGTGACAATGCCAAATTAGAATCCATGAAAGCAGAGCAAGAAAGAATGGTGGATTCTTTGGCAAATGCACAAATAGCAGACTTGAAAGCCCAATTGATGGAGGAGTGTGATGCTTCGGTAGAAGAAATGATCAAGTCGAAAGTCGATTCTGTACAAGCTGCAATGACTTCAACAGGTTCGGGCAAAACCAATTCTGGTACAACTAAACCAAAACCTACTCCTACCCCTCCTAAATCGGGTACAGTTACTCCGAATACTGGCAACGATCGGGATTTGAAGGATAGAAGAAACGGTAACACGACTACTCCATCTGGTTCTGGAGATGGAACAGTTGTTCCTAATACTGGTGAAAGTCGTAGCTTGAAAGACAGAAGAAGAGGCGGAAATTAATGCCCTATATCACACATTTTTTGTTGGGCTTTGTATTTAGTTTTATTGGCTCAATTCCTTTTGGTATGATCAACCTAACAGTGGTTGATACGACTATTCAAAAAGGATTGCGAGCAGGAATCATATTGGGCGCAGGTGCTGCAATAATAGAGTTTTTCCAATCTATTATTGCAGTGCTTTTCACCCATATTTTTATTGACAACCCCCATATTGAAGAGGTGATTCATTGGCTTGCCATTCCCATTTTTTTTGGGTTGGCGATTTTCCACTACCTTCAATCTCACAAAGAATCAACGGTGAAAAGTTCTGAAAAAAGCCTCTCTCCTTTTCACAAAGGACTTTTTATTAGCAGTCTAAATATGTTGGCCATTCCTTATTGGGTTTTCTATGCTACTTATTTTGGTTCAACGGGTTGGCTGTCTTCCGAGAAAATCCCATTATTATATTTTTGCATAGGTATTGCGTTGGGTGCATTTAGTTTATTTGTTGTTTTTGCTAAATTGAGTAGTTTGGTAGTCAAGCGAATGGCAAAAATTTCGTCTATGACCAATCGCATATTGGCACTGATATTTTTTATCTTAGGTTTGTATCAATTGGTGCAAATGTTCTAATTTTACAGATTACAATCATTTCCCCAATTCATGGAAACCATAGCAACTTTTTTTGTCTATCTACTTTATGTCTATTTTGGTGCAGGTTTTTTGTTTGCACTTCTATTTTTGGTCAAAGGGATGGAGAAAGTAGATGCTTCGGTAAAAGGCAGTTCTTGGGGTTTTCGGTTGTTAATGTTTTCAGGCGCAACTGCTTTTTGGCCTCTGCTACTGCAAAAGTGGCGGCAGCGGAATAAAAAATAAAACATTATTGATGAAAGTATTCGCTCAGTTTATTTCACTTGTATTTCACCCCATTTTTGTACCTACCTATGCCATTCTGTTTTTGGTGTGGTGCAATCCCTACGAATTTGGGCAGATGGATTCATATGATGCCTTTTTTATTATACGCACTGCTGTTTTGTACTCGATTCTTTATCCCCTCTTCGTAGTGGTTTTGATGCGCTTGCTGGATTTTATTGACAGCTACGAAATGCGTGACCGCAAAAACCGCATTTTGGTGTTTATTCCTACCTCTTTCTTTCTCTGGTGGACTTTCATTGTTTTTCTCAAGTCTGACTACAACGAAATCTTGAGTGATGTGATGTTGGGCGCAACTATCTCTATTTCAATTGCATTGGTAGTTACATCTATTTTTTCTAAAATCAGTTTACATGCCATTGGAATGGGCGGACTATTTGCAATTGTTCTTTTTTCTGTCAACATTGCAGCAAAAGATGTGAGTATGTTTTTGTTTGCTTCCATTTTCGTTGCAGGATTGGTGGGGACTTGTCGTATGTGGTTGGATGCCCATGACTTACGAGAGGTGTACAATGGTTATTTGGTAGGTTTTTTGAGTATGTTATTTGCTTTTATTGTTTAAGTTGTATTTTTTTGTTCTTTGAGTTCTTCCTACTTGCCGACTTAACTAACATATCACTTTCGTACTCATGTTATCTCTATTCACACCCTAAAAATTCCTGTTCACGATGTATTGATTGAGGTATTTGGATTTACTATGTATTTTTGTGTCCGTAGTTTTAAATTGAAATTTTGTTGAATCAAAAAACAAAACCTTCAACTATCCTTACAATCAAAAAAACAAGGAGATTTTATATTGCCTAAATTCTCAACGTGTTTGTACCCCTAAAGCGATTTTTTTATTGTTTCATTTCAATAAGACCTCACCATAATCAACATTGTGAGGTTTTTTTATGCCCTGTCTGGAAGTCATTCTTCATACAAAATGAATTCGTATTCAGAATAGTGGATTCCTACTGCAATGAGTAGTGAAATGACGACGATAGGGAGAAAATAGAGGGTTTTCATTGGTTGCATTTAGCCTGAATAATCCATAAACTTCACAAGTTACCGAAAGTCAATTTTTCAATTTCATTTTTTTTCAAAGCAATATTACGTTTAGACTTTAGATGAAAGATTAAAGACAAAAGATTTTAAATTATTGACAGCAAAGGAATTAAGAAAAGTTGAATTAAAGATGCAATTTACTCATAACCAAACATTTACTTCTTTTGTCTTTCTACTTATGTCTTTCGTCCAAAATCCAGATTACGTTAAATAATTGATTTTCAATTCTCTCAAAAACGAATGAATTATTCAAGCTAAAGAAGTGTCGAATATTTTTGTTTAGGTACTGAATCCCTTCAAAAAATAAAACTTACCACTTTGACTTCTTCAATAAAAACCAACAACGTTATTTGGCAAATTTGGATAGACACAGGCGGGACTTTCACCGACTGCTTGGCCATTTCGCCCGATAGACAGCAACATACAGCAAAAGTATTGAGCAGCAGCCGACTTCGTGCAAAAATAGTGGCGCAAATCTCACCCAATACCTTCAAAATTGCCCATACTTGGGAAATCAAACATCCACAATTGCTCGAAAGATATGGTTTTCAATTGCTGCAAAAAGAACACAAAACGTCTATTGTTACCCACTTCAATGCCAATGAAAACACGCTTCAAGTTTCCCAAAACATCACCGCTTCAATCGGTCAAAATTTTGAGCTACAAAGCCCCGAAGAAGCACCGATTTTAGCAGCAAGATTGGTCACACAAACCCCCTTACTTCAATCCTTACCTCCCATTCAAATGCGCTTAGGCTCGACCAAAGGCACAAACGCCCTCTTAGAGCGAACAGGCGCGAAAGTGGCTCTTTTCACCACAAAAGGTTTTGCAGACCTCCTCGAAATCGGCAATCAACAACGCCCAGACCTATTCGCCCTTCACATTCAAAAAGCTACCCAACTCTACAATACCGTCATTGAAGTACCCGAAAGATTGGCAGCCAATGGCAGTATTTTACAGTCCATTGACTTGTCTTCCATTGAAGGAAAGATAAACGACCTTCAAAAACAAGGAATTGACTCCGTTGCCATTGCCTTATTACACAGCTACAAAAATCCCCTTCACGAACTTCAATTAGCCGAATATCTCCGTCACCAAGGTTTCCAAAACATTTCCTATTCCTCCAAATTATCACCATTGATAAAAATCGTTCCCCGTGCTTCAACGGCAGTCGTCAATGCCTATTTAGAACCCATTATTCAGCGATATTTGGAGAAAGTACAAAAACCTCTCATTACGCAAACTACCGAAGTCTCAGAGACTTCAGTAGTTTCCAATCTGCATATCATGACAAGCGCAGGCGGCCTCGTCAAATCCCAACAATTCACCCCAAAAGACAGCTTACTAAGTGGCCCAGCGGGAGGCGTAGTAGGTGCTACAAAAATCGGACAATCAGTAGGTTTTGACCAGTTGATTACCTTCGATATGGGCGGAACAAGCACAGATGTTGCCCGCTTCAATGGGCAATATGACTACCAATTTGAGCAAAAAGTAGGGGATGCTCACCTGTTCGCCCCCGCTTTGGCAATCGAAACAGTAGCTGCAGGAGGCGGTTCGATTTGCAGTTTTGATGGCTTTCGATTGAAGGTAGGCCCTGAAAGTGGAGGCGCAAACCCAGGTCCAGCTTGTTATGGTTCGGGTGGAGCTTTGACGATTACCGATGTCAATTTGCTTTTGGGAAGATTGGATGAAAATGCTTTTGGTATTCCTATACAAATCGAAGCGGCTGAACGCCAATTGCAGCAAATACAAGAAGCGATTGCAAAAAAACAAGGTGCAAAACCTTCAAAAACAGCTATTCTTCAAGCTTTCACCACTATTGCCAATGAAAAGATGGCAGATGCAATTCGTAAAATTTCGGTGCAAAAAGGCTACGATGCCAAAGAATATGCACTGGTTGCTTTTGGTGGGGCGGGTGGTCAACACGCATGTGAATTGGCGGAATTGTTGGAGATGGAGACGGTCATTGTACCACATCAAGCAGGAATTTTGAGTGCTTATGGCATGGGACAGGCCGCAATTGAGCGTTTTGTAGAAAAGCAGATTTTGCAGTCTTTGGAGAATTTTGCAGGGAAAATGAAAAATGTGTTGAAGGAATTGGGTGAGGATGCAATGGGAGTTTTGAAGGAAGAAGGTTTGGATGCGGAAGTGCGGCAATGTTTGTTGTATTTGCGATTGAAAGGACAGGAAAGCACTTTAGAGATTGATGGGAAGATGTTGGTTGAGAACGGATTGAAGGAAGAGAAAAATGTTTTGCAAGAGCTTCAAAGGGCTTTTGAAGAGAAATATCGGCAGGTATATGGGCATTGGGTGGAGAAGAAAAATGTGGCTATTGAAGTGGAGTCGGTGCGGGTGATTGCGACCTCCTTTTTGTTCCCTCCAAAACAGGAATATTACAATGAAGTTTTATCTTCAAAGAAGGAACTTCTCGTGGAGGAAAAGACTATTTTGGAGGATGACTACAAAAAAATGAACACCAAGAAGGTTTGCTTCAATGGTGAATGGGTAGAAACATCTATTTTTCACTTCAATGAATTACCACCTCATGCAAAAATTGAAGGGACGGCTTTGGTTTTGTATGACCACAGCACGCTGTTGATTCCTCCTTATTGGACCTTTCAAGTGGAGACTTCAAAGACTGGAGTTCTTACTTACGATGGACGGCAACAGGAATTTGGGGGTTCGGAGGAATCTATTACATCTGAATACCTACATACTCAAGCATCTAAAAACTTTAACTCCTCAATACTCCAACACTTCAACACAAACAAAAGCCTAAAATTGGAACTTTTCACCAACCGCTTCAAAGCGATTGCAAACGAAATGGGGGCAATGTTGCAGCGCACTGCGATGTCGGTGAATGTGAAAGAACGGCTGGATTTTTCGTGTGCATTGTTGGACCAGGAAGGATTTTTGGTGGTCAATGCGCCGCATATTCCTGTGCATTTGGGAAGTTTGGGGATTTGTGTACGGTCTTTGGTTCCGTTTATGGAAATGGAAGAGGGTGATACAGTTGTGACGAATCACCCAGCTTTTGGAGGTTCGCATTTGCCTGATGTAACGTTGGTTAGTCCTGTGTTTTCGACAAAAGGGAAAGGCTTGTTGGGTTATGTAGCGAATCGGGCGCATCATGCCGAAATTGGAGGAACTCGACCAGGTTCTATGCCACCTGATGCGAGGACTTTGGGGGAAGAAGGGGTCGTTATTGAGCCGACTTATTTGGTGAAAAAATGGACTGCAAAGTGGGCAGAGATTCGAAATATATTGGGAGGTGCGACTTATCCGAGCCGAGCAATTGACGAGAATATGGCGGATTTACGGGCGGCTTTGGCAGCGAATCAGAGAGGGATTCAGGCATTGCAAGAATTGGAGGAAAAGTTTGGCGCAGATGAGGTGGCGTTTTTTATGGAAGAGTTGAAAAATCACGCTCGACAGGTGACTCAAAATGCGCTTGCAGCTTATGGAAGTGGCGTTTATGAAGCAGTGGAATATTTGGACGATGGTGCAGCGATTGCAGTGAAAATCACCTTGAAGGAAGACAAATCGGACAAACACCACATAGATTTTTCGGGAACTGGAAAGGTGCAAGCGGGCAATTTGAATGCCAATCCTGCGATTGTGAACAGTGCTTTGATGTATGTTTTGCGCTTGTTGATTCGAGAAGATTTACCTCTGAATGAGGGGATTATGAGCGACATTGAAGTGCATCTTCCCGAAAATTGTCTGCTGAATCCCACTTTTTCGGAAAATCCAAAAAGCTGTCCTGCGGTGGTGGGCGGCAATACAGAGGTGAGTCAACGCTTGACTGATACGCTACTGAAAGCCTTTGGCTTGGCGGCTTGTAGTCAAGGTACGATGAACAATTTGTTGTTTGGGAATGAGTCGTTTGGGTATTACGAAACGATTTGTGGAGGTAGTGGGGCGGTTGATGGTTTTGAAGGGGCTTCGGCGGTACATACGCACATGACGAATACCCGCATTACCGACCCCGAAATCATGGAACACCGCTATCCTGTTCGTTTGGAGCATTTTGCGATTCGTAAGGGTTCGGGCGGAAAGGGCTTGTATGGTGGAGGTGATGGAGTGATTCGCCAAATTCGATTCCTTGCGCCGGTGGCTTTATCGGTTTTGACCCAACATCGGAAGTCTTCACCTTATGGTTTGCAGGGTGGTGAAAACGGTGCTGTTGGGCTGCAATATGTGATTCGGAAAAATGGCGACATTGTGGAATTGGACTCGGTGGATGGCTGTGATTTGGAAGTAGATGATGTGGTGGTGATGGAAACCCCTGGTGGAGGTGGGTTTGGAATGTTTGACGGTGAACGATAGACGGGTTAAACTTGGAGGTAGGTTGTCAATGGTGGAATTGGAGTTTAGTTTTTTGGGAAGATGGAAGGTCGAATAGATGGCGTATTGGAGGTTGACGACAAACCTTACCTCATTGAGTTCAAATTTGCTCGAAAAGGAACGATGGAAACTTTGGTCAAGAAGGCTTGCAGCAAATTGTAGAGAAATATTATACAGCGATTTATGCTTGAAGTCCAAAAAAAATATATCTTTTAGGGGTTGGCTTTTTGGAGAAAGCTCAAAAAAGAGTAGAAAAATCCAAGCTGCTTGCTGATGGACTGCAAATTGGAAGAGTGGGAATTACCACAGTCTTTGCTAGACAATAGCCAATAACCTTCATCAAAAAAAATGTCCGTTTACGAATTGTAAACGGGCATTTTTCTTCGTTTGAAGCCGTAGCATTATTTACTACCTGATTGTAAATCCCACTTAAATGGAATCTTTGAACCATCTGAAAGCGTATGTTCGAAGTTTATTTTTTCAAATTGAACTACCACATTCTCCTCTGGGCGTTGACCTCCACTACTAATACTATAGTTGGTGATAGCGGCATTTTCAAGCGTGATAGTGAGGTATATAAACATTCCTTTTCCATTTCCACCATTTTTCATCAAGTGAATCTCCACTTTTTTAAAAATTTGCCCAATAGTCGTAGCTTCCAACAACTTAATAGAAGATTTGTCAAACATTTTAGTAAGGTTTACTTCCGTCATATGAGCAGCAGAGCGTTGTCTAACACCACCTGTATTCACACTTCCTTGTCTTGCAACCCCAAATTGAATGCTGCTAAAGTCAGTCCACTTTTCATGTCCTTGGACTGTTGCTTCTCCATCAATCCCATCGAACTTCACTAATAGCTGAGCGGATAATTCAGTGGTTAAAAACATAGACAACATACCTACAATGGCTAAAAACAAGGTAATTTTCTTCATGGTATTTAAAAATTAAAAGTTTGGGAAATACACGAAAAACTCAAATAGTAAGTTTTTCATGGGAATTTATATTTTTTCTGTCTGGAAAGATAACAATAAAATTTCGATTTAGTATTGGTAAAAAATCAATGTCAATTCCCACACTCGTTTTACTTCAAAAAGTATCGTTTTTCGAATGAATAGCCCAACTAATTGACCAACTCTCCAATCTGCACCTTCCACAAATCTGCATAAATACCTCCTTTGGCCACCAAAGCTTCATGTGTATCTCTTTCTGCAATCCTTCCCTCCTTCAAAACGATGATTTGATGGGCATGGCGAATAGTAGAAAGTCGGTGGGCAATGATAAGTGCGGTTTTACCAACGGTCAAATGACGAAGGTTTTCTTGAATAGCACGTTCTGTTTCAGTATCTACCGAACTGGTCGCTTCATCCAAAATCAAAATCGGCGCATCCTTCAATATCGCTCTAGCAATACTCAGGCGTTGCCGTTGACCACCCGACAATTTGATGCCTCGTTCTCCAATAATAGAATCATAACCATCGGGCAAACTTTTCACAAAGTCATGTAACTGTGCCTTTTGTGCTGCAGATTCAATCGTTTGTTGAGATACATTTTCAAGACTGTATGCAATGTTTTCTGCAATCGTACCATGAAAAAGATATACTTCTTGGCTCACCAAAGCAATCTGTCGTCGAAGGGTGTGCATGTCCACTTCTCTCAAATCTTTGCCATCTATTTGAATACTTCCTTGTGTCACATCATACAATCTAAGAAGCAATTTGATAAGCGTGGTTTTACCTGCACCAGTTGGCCCTGCAATACCAACAATTTGCCCCGATGCAA
Source organism: Chitinophagales bacterium (assembly GCA_041392475.1). Classification (NCBI taxonomy): domain Bacteria; kingdom Pseudomonadati; phylum Bacteroidota; class Chitinophagia; order Chitinophagales; species Chitinophagales bacterium. Next base: position 835,351 of record JAWKLZ010000002.1, read on the forward strand.
CTTCAAAATCAATACCTTTTAGAATCTCTATTTGTTGATTATAGGCGAAGCGAACTCCCTGCAAACGAATATGACCTTTTATATGGTCAAAAGGAAGTGGATTTTCAGGATTTTGAATCACATTCGGTGTATCCATCAGTCCGAAAACTCTACGTGCGCTGGCTCTTGCTCTCTCAAACTCATCAAACACACGCCCTAAATAAGTGATGGGCCACAATATGGACTGAATCATCATCGCAAATAAGGTCAATTCTCCCAATGTCAATTTTCCCGTATCATTGATAATCCAATAAGATCCCAAAAGCATACAAGCCCCTAATCCCAATGCAATAAAGGTGCGAATCACGGGAATGTAGAGTGAACTGTATTTAATGGCATTAAAATTTGCATTTTTGTAGTTTTCTGAAGCCTCAGAAACCCGCTTATATTCAAATTTTTCTGCAGTAAAACTTTTTATCACCGAAATACCCGAAATGTTATTTTCCAAACGATTACTCAATTCTCCAACGGCTGCACGTATATCTCGATAATACGGAGCAATTTTTCGCTGATAATAGATACTTCCCAGAAAAATAAGCGGAATAGGAACCATACCAACGAGTGCCAATTCCCAAGAAACGCTGAAAAGAGTAATAGATCCAAAAACGAACAAAGTGATCAGTTGGACAATTTCATTGAAACTACTGTTTAGAAAACGCTCCAATTGATTGATGTCATCATTGAGCATCGCCATCAAATTGCCCGTTCTATTTTCTTCAAAATAAGCAATTTCACGGCTTTGCATCTGCTTGTAAGCATCCAATCGAAGGTCATGTTGTACTTTTTGAGCAAGGGTCATGAAACCATACTGGTACATCCACTGAAAAAAACTTTCAAGTAGAAAAACAATAACAATCAATCCACTCAAAAAAATGGCGGCAGACCAAATCTCGGAAATACCCAATATTCCCCCTATCCATTGAGGTATATTTCCACTTACCGTATCTATTATCCAGCCAATCATCAATGGAGGCATCAAATCGAATATCTTATTGGCAACACTCGAAAAAATAGAAAAATTAAGTCCCCTCGAATAAGCCTTTAAGTATTTAAAGAGCCTCAACATCGGATTTTGAACTTCATACATCTGGGTATCGTTTTTTATAGTTTCAGAAAAAATCTCGCTACGAAATAAACAAAAAAAAGATTCGTTTTTTATCAAAAAAAATTGTATCTTGAAAAAGAAATTGATAACTTTACTATCAATTTAGAATTTACTCTAAAAAGCCTCCCCCAATTCCTCCCCCAACTCACATTAATTAAAATAAACGTTCCCACTCTTATTGCACATTTTTGCAGTAGAGAATGATATTTATGACAAATAGCACCCATTTAATGATTTTGAAGCCACATTAAACATCATTAATTCTCATGTTTTACCCCCGATTTAACACCAAGCAATTAACTATCATCTTTTTTCTAATCTTATCAATGAATTCCAATGCCGCATTTGCAAAAGGAATTGAGTTTTTTCAAGGTACCTGGGATGAAGCAAGTACCTTAGCCAGGCATCTACAACGTCCACTATTTGTAGAAGCCTATAGTGATACGTGTGGACTTTGCATGCAGATGGAGGAAAGTGTTTTTAGTCAAGAAGAAGTAGGTAGTTTTTACAATAACCATTTCGTCAATCTAAAAATAAATGTGGACAAAGCAGAAGGACATAGTTTTTCAAAAAAATACAAGGTGCAAGTTTTACCCGACCTTATTTTCTTACATCCAATGGGTTATCCAATTTACCGAGATTTAGGCGACAAAGATAAAGTACAATTGCTAACATTGGCATACAAAGCCTTGAAATCTCCTTTGATCTCTCCCAAAACCACGCAATTGATAGAAAGTATCCAGCCATTTATTCCTTCAAAAACTATGTTGGAAACCATGAATGAGCAATACGCCAAAGGGTTTCAAAGCCCAAGTTTTTTACACGACTATGCGTATGAACTCAGGAAACACAATGAACCTTATGTGGAAGTGGTGAATACTTATCTCTCACATCTGAAAAAAAATAAGCTGAAAAGCCCTAAAAATATACTCTTTGTTTACGATTTCTCTAATAATTTACAGACAGATGCTATGAGTATTCTGTTACGAATGAGAACTACTTTTGAAGGTCAATTTGGTTATGCCCACATTGTCAACCGCATCAAATCTACAGCTTTGTCCAATGCCAGTATTGCCGCTAAAGATAAGAATGAAAAACTATTCAAAGAGACAAAACAAATGCTTAAGAAAGCAAAGTTTTGGGATGAAGATCGAATGGTTTTTTTGGTAGAATCCATTTATTACAAAGAGAGTGCTGATTGGAGAAATTATATCTATATAGTCAAAGAATATATCGAAAAGCATGGAGTCCGTCACCCAGATTTTTTACATGAAACAGCGGAGGATTTAATGAATTATTCAGAAGAAGTGGAGGACTTGGAGTTGGCAAAAAAATGGATGGAGACAGCAATTGTACAAACACAAACTTATGCGTATTACAATACCTATGCCCATATAATGTTCAAACTGGGATATTTGATAAATGCTAAGACCATTGCATACAAAGCTTTGGAATATTCAGCTCCTGAAAATAAGGAAGGTTTGAGTGCCAAATTGCTGATTGACCAGATTCAAAATTATATTACAAACACGACTACTCCCTTCAATCGCCCTATCAAACTCTAAGGCAAATTCAAAATAATGGCAGAATATTCGTATTTTTGTTGCCTTAAATGATGCCTTAATCCAAGATTAAATGGTTGAATACAAAAGGTTTTCCTTAGAAAATGGGCTGCGAGTCATTGTGCATGAAGATGCAAGCACGCCTTTGGCAGTAGTGAACATCATGTATGACGTAGGCGCAAGAGATGAACAACCCGACAAAACAGGGATGGCGCACTTGTTTGAACATCTGATGTTTAGTGGGTCTAAAAATATTCCCAATTTCGACAATCCACTGTATAGAGCAGGCGGTGAGAGTAATGCCTTTACGGGTAATGATGTGACCAACTACTATGATATACTCCCTGCCCACAACCTCGAAACTGCTTTTTGGTTGGAGTCAGATAGAATGATGCAGTTGGACTTCAATCAACAGTCTTTGGAAGTACAACAAGGAGTCGTTTGTGAAGAATTCAAAGAAAATTACATCAATCAGCCTTATGGCGATGTGTGGCACAAACTCCGCAAACTTTGCTATCAATCACACCCTTATCAGTGGCCTGTCATTGGCAAATCTCTCCAACAAATACAGGATATCACCCTCACAGATATTGAAGCGTTCTTCTACCAGCACTATCGCCCCAATCGGGCCATCATGACAGTAGCAGGAGGGGTGAAAGCAGATGAAGTACAAAGGCTTACCGAAAAATGGTTTGCCAATATTCCGAGCAGCCCTTACTACATACGCAAGCTCCCTGTTGAACCACCACAAACTGAATTTCGCAGTCTTACCATTGAAGCTGATGTCCCTCTCAATGCTTTGTATATGGCTTTTCATACCTGTGATAGATACGATATCGAATATCCTGTTATTGATACCATTGCAGAAATAATGTCCAGCGGACATTCTTCTCGTTTATATACTCAATTGGTCAAAGAACGGCAATTATTTAGCAGCCTAAGTGCCTATATTACCGAAGATTTTGACAACGGTTTGTTTTTTATTTATGGCAAACTGAATGAAAATATCACTACTGCAATGGCAGAAATTGCCGTATGGGAAGAATTGGAGGCATTGAAATATAATGACTTAGAAGAACATGAATTGAACAAGGTGAAAAACAAAATGGAATCTGCTATTGTATTTTCTGAAGCCAGCAATTCCAATAAAGCTTATCACCTTGCCTACTTCGAGTTGATGGGAGATGTGGAAGAAATCAATACCGAACTGAATAGATACAATGCTGTTCAGGCGGATGATATTCGACGAGTAGCCAAACAAGTATTTAGAAAAGAAAATTGCTCAACGATTTATTACCACGCCAAGAAGAAAGACTGAAGACGTAAGACAAACTTCAATATCCAATATCCAACCCCGAGGTTTCGGGACAAGTTATCCAAATATCCAAACATGCAAAATAGGCTCAATCGAAATACAGCCCCCCCACTTCGTCCACTTCAAGCATTGAAGGTGATACAACCCCAAAAGCTTCATTTAGACAACGATATTCCCGTTTATTTATGGAACATGGGTACACAAGAAGTGGTGATGATACGCCTCATTTTTCAGGCAGGCAGATGGCACGAAAAGCAGAGATTGTCAGCAGAATTTACCGCTCGAATGTTGCGAGAAGGCACTCAACAAATGAATGCCAAACAGCTGCATAACCGTATAGAATACCACGGTGCTACACTGAAGTCTTCGGCAAATAAAGACTACGCCAGTATAACACTCTATACGCTCACCAAACATTTGCCATACCTATTGCCTGTTTTACAAGAAATGCTCACAGAAGCAAGTTTCCCTGAAAAAGAGCTGCAAACCATTCTTCAAAACAGCAAGCAAAAATTATTGGTCAATCTTGAAGAAAACGATTATTTGGCACAACGTCATATCAATCGCATTCTTTTTGGAGATGCCCACCCTTATGGCTACAATGTGCAAACCTCGGATTATGATGCGGTGAATACAGAAATTCTCAAAGCATTTTACCAACAATGCTATGCTCCCAACAACTGCCAGATATACATTGCAGGGAAATTGAGCGAGGAAGAATTAGGTCTTGTCAACCGTTATTTGGGTACGTCTCATTGGCAAAAACGGGTCATTGAAGCAGAACCCAACCACCTTATTCCTACTTATAAGCCTCAGCAAGAGTATATTTCCAAAAAAGACTCCGTACAGGCAGCTATTTGCATGGGGCAGCCACTATTCAATAAAACACATCCTGATTACCTGCCTTTTTATGTATTGAATACGCTATTTGGAGGTTTTTTTGGTTCTCGCTTGATGGCCAACATAAGAGAAGAAAAGGGATTGACTTATGGTATATATTCTACCGACATATCTTTTTTAAGAGCAGGTTATTGGAATATTTCGACCGAAGTGGCCGATGACGCATGGGAGGAAACGATCAAAGAAATATTTTTTGAAATGAATCGTTTAAAAGACACTTTGGTAGAACCAGAAGAATTGGAATTGGTCAAAAGTTATTTGATGGGCAATTTGTTGTCCAGTGTAGATGGGGCATTTAACCTTGCAAGTGCTTTGGAAGGTATTTATCTGTATGGACTCGAAATAGATTACTTTGATAAGATTATCTCTAGCATTGAAGAGATTACACCAAATGACCTTCAAAAATTAGCGTGCAAATATTTTGACGAACAACAACTTAGCTATGTAGTTGTTGGTAAATAAAGAATTTGGAAAAGTTCAAGAACAAAATACAAACTCAAGTGAACAGTAAAAAAACTTTCAAAAAATATACATTCGTTTTACTTCTTTTGGCTTCATGGATGCTCAATACAGTGCAAGCGCAACCCAATCCGCCAAAAATAGATTGTGCCAGTTTCAGCAATTCTATCACCAGCGTTGTGTGGGATTATATGCCCAACAACGACTGCAATGGTACAGGTAGTTTTGAAGCTTATGTCATCTATAGTTCGACCACCCCAGCAGGGCCATTTGAAGAAATTGCTGCAATTGCTTCTCCTCCGCCTTTTGAATACAATACCAACACTACTGCCCATTATTATTACATGACCATCCGATGTGGTGGACAAGAATCTCTGCCTTCTGATACGGTCATCAATCGCCGCCCTGCTCCTCCTAAAATTATTGGGACTACTGTATTACCAGATGGCAGCGTCCAAATTGCTTTTTTACCCAGCCCAAACCCAGAAGTATCGGGTTATCTGTTGATTAGAACTCAAAATAATGGACAAAATTTTGAAACAGTCTCCGATGTACCCAGCGCATTGGAGGATTTAACCATCATCAATGATACTATTTACATCATTGATACAGGTATAGATGCGAGTATTGCTTCGATTGGGTATCGGTTGCGCTCCTACAGTTGCAGCGAATCAGAAAACCCAAGTGTATTGTCCGATACACACTATACCGTTTTTGTGAGTGCAGAAGTAGATCAGTGCAATGATTTGGTGAACCTATCATGGACTCCTTATATTGGTTGGAACCAAACTATCAATGGCATTGCAGTAGATAGCGTTACGAGTTACACCATTTATACCGACACAGATACCATCGTAGTAGCAGCACCAAGCACTACTTTTGCTTATTCAATCACTCCAAATACAGCTTCAAAATGTTTTAAAATTGTTGCCAACAATACCACCAATTTAGCTTCCGAATCCAACGAGGTCTGCATCACCAGAGAAGCAAGCAATCCTCCAACAGATATTTGTTTGAATATCTTGACAATAGATACTCTCAACAATGTCGTAGAATTGGCATGGAACTTAGACGAAACCGCAGATATTAGTTCTTTGCAGATTTTCAGAGGCAGCAGTCTCACCAACCTGCAAAGTTTGGGCGAAATTCAGGCTGGTGACTCCTTTATCAGTTTTTTTGACCCTATAAATATCAATCAAGGGCCTTATTTCTATCAGATTGTGCATGTCGATGAATGTAATAGAAGAGTAGAGTCCAATATCGGCAATACTATATTTTTGAGTGGGCGCAATCAATTAGACGGCACAAACCTGCTCAATTGGAGTGAATTTAATATTGGCGAAAACTCAACCGTCAATGGCTATACGATTTACCGAAGCGAAAACACGCCCTTCAAAAATTTCACCCCTATTCAATCAGAGAACAACACTACATTGGACTTCAAAGATGAATTGAACAATGTTGAAAATGCGGATCTTTCTTATTGCTACTACATTGAAGCACAGTACAACGTAATCTGCAATGACGGAACCGTTAGCAATGAACTTACCCAATCCAACCAAGTTTGCATTTCACAATCACCTCGTATATTTGTTCCCAATGCCTTTGCTCCAAATGGGGTAAACAAGGTATTCAAACCTATTTTGAGAAACCCAAATCCAAACGATTACCAAATGGTGGTCTTCAATCGTTGGGGAGAACATCTTTTCACAACATCTGATCCTGATGAAGGGTGGAACGGTTACTATCAAGGCAAACTTGCTCCACAGGGAGTTTATGCGTATTATATCCGTATGCAAACCGAATTGGGTTTTGTATTGGAGCGCAAAGGCACTGTGATGTTGGTGCGTTAGTTAGCACCAATGAGTGTTAATAGGAGGCATTTGAAGTTTATACTCGAAAATACTGGGTAGTAAAATCCATTTTTTATCAAGAAGAAACTTCAAATGTCTTGAGTCATGTTCGATACTGAGCCATTTTTTAGTATATTTCCTTCCATTCCCAACCAAAATATCCAATCTACAATGTTGAAATCGACCTATATTACTTCTTTTCTAATGACCATATTTTTTTTATTGACAATTGCTTGTCAAACAAATACATCTCATGAAGTAGAAACTTCAACGCAGGCCACAGCTTCAACCTTCAAAAACCCCGCAGCGCCTGACTTCAATATGGCTGAATCGGACGAAAAAGCCATTGAAGTTGCAGATGAAGTGATGGCTGCAATGGGCGGGCGAGCGAATTGGGATGCCATTCATTTCCTTAAATGGAACTTTTTTGGACGGAGAACTTTACTTTGGGACAAAAAAACGGGCAATGTACGCATAGAGATTCCCGAAGACAGCTTGAAGCTGTTGGTGAATGTGCAGACCAAAGAGGGTAAGGCCACGCAAAAAGGAAATGTGGTAAGCGATCCTACGGTATTGAAGGAATTGATGCGAAAAGCCTACGAAACTTGGGTAAACGATTCTTATTGGTTGGTGATGCCCTTCAAATTGAAAGACAGTGGAGTGACATTGAAGTACAAAGGAACAGGCATAACCGAAGATGAGAAAGAAGCCTCTATTCTCCAATTGACCTTCAATGAGGTAGGGGTTACACCTGAAAACAAATATTTGGTTTATATAGACAAATCCTCCAATCTGGTCAGCCAATGGGCTTTCTACCAAAAAGCGAGTGATGATTCGGCTCGGTTTACAACTCCGTGGAAAGATTATCAACCTTACGGCAACATCCTATTGAGTGGCGATAGAGGTAAAAATAAATTGTCTGATATTGCCGTCTTTGAAGAGTTGCCCAAAGGAGTATTTGAGAATTTTGAGGTGGAAATACCTTGAAATCAATTTACTATCAACAACTTCGCTACATTGGTATCCGTGCCATCTTCACTGCTGCTAAAAATCAAATAAACACCTGTTGCTGCTTTTCTGCCCGTATAGTCACGTCCATCCCAAACGGCTTGGCCACCTAATGCACGGGTTTCATACATCAAGTTTCCGCCAATATCAGTGATTTTCACAACTGCATTTTGGGCCAAACCTTTAATCGCAATCGGGCCAGCATATTCAGGACGCACAGGATTGGGGTAGGCGACAACTTCAGTATGCGTACTTTCTGCTCCAATGGCATCCCCTTTATAAGAAACAACTCCCAAATTTGTCCCAAAAAATACTTCGCCATTTTTGTCATTGATAGCAATTGAAGTAATCGAATTGGAGAGTAAAGGGCTATTTTCGGTGGTAAAGCGTTGAATCTGTTCCGTTCCGTCCGATGACATTAAGAAAACGCCATTGTCTGTTCCAAACCACTTTCGGTTTGCCCCATCTACTGCAATCGCCCGCACATTTTCAGTTCCGAGCAACAAAGCACCAAAGCCATCTACTTCCAAAATAGGCTGAACCGCTTGACAATTGCCTTCTTGTATGCTCACAGGATCACAGGTATAATAGACTGCTCCTTTGTCGGTTCCTACCCACATCCAACCTTCCAAATCTCTGGCTACTGCAAAAACGGTATTGCTGATAATGCGTCCATTGTTTTGTAATAAATGCAAGTAAAAATCATCTTCGGAGTTTGCCAAATCAGGACCATGGTTGAAGACCAAAATACCTCTCGCTTTCATTGCCACCCATTTTTGATCATACCCATCAATATTCATTCTAATAACTTCTCTTTCAGGCCCAAGGTCAATGTTGTCTTCGTCAGAAGGACCAAAAGCATACCATTCTCCAGCAGATGTTTGAACAGAAATAGGCTTGGGTGCGCCAAAGTTGCTAATCCACATATTTTGCTGACTGTCAAAGTCTATACCGCTGATTCGGTAGCGTGCGCTACTAATATCAGGAATCATGTATTGAATGCTGCTGTTGCTATCGTCATAAACCGTAAAATTTTCGTAGTCGTATTCTACCAATCCACCGCCAAAAGAAGCCAAATAGATTTTTGGAAGAGAAGGGTGTTTTTTGGCATAGATGAAATCTATCAAAACATTGGGATTTAGAGACGGACTGGAAGATTCACTAAATCGAGTCCACTCTCCCATATTACTGCGGTGATAAAAACCTAACTTTAGATACCGTGGTCCCCATGTAGGAGAGGCTCCTCCAGGCATAACAAACAAATCGTCGTTCAAAACTTCTAAACCAAACACATCGCTTGAGAATGGGCCTTCAGGAAAAACAGATTGAACATTATTGTCGGGACTATCGGGCATTATATGATGCAAGCCAAACCAAAAGTCAATTGTCCAGATACTACCATCTTCATCAAGAGCAGACTCATATATATTTCGAATCTTGCCGCCATAATTGCCAATTACCCGCACTTCCTCATTGTCTTCAAATACAGCGATTCGTCCAAAGTTGCCATCTGCTTGAGCCGTCAAAATCAATTTACCTTGATTGACCCTCAATGCACGAGGTTTATATTGTTCGTCAAAGTATTGCGGCATCCACTCCCCTTCTTCATATCGAAAAAGTGTACCTTCTTGGACAGCATAAAAACGACCATTTCGATAAGCAACAGCTGTTGCCGACGTATTTGGAATCAACGCTTCATGGTTTTCCAATACCCAATTATTGAAGTTGGTTAAACTACCGCTGGTAAGTGATGCTTTGTAAATTCCATCTTCGGTAGCCGCCATGATTACCCCGTCTCCTACTGCCACTTGATAGACTTCAACCTGTGAACCTTGCTGACCAATGATATAAGTATCTTTGATTTCTGCTTTCAGAATATCCAAATACACAATACCAAAACCACAAGATAAATAGGCAAAATCTCCTTCCACCAATACATGGTTGATGGTTTTTCCATTCAGAATGTTGGCACGTTTTATATCCGAAACATTCACGATTTTACCTTCTATGGGCATCAAATCCACATTTGCATTGTCGTAAGCAATAATAAGAGTCTTAGTAGGCTCATAGTAGCCCAGACTCTTGATATTCAAATCACTCAAGCCATCTACAGGCGAAAAAGTATGGATAGAATTTTCAGTAGGGTCTAAAGAATACAGTGAAGTTCGTGTACCAACATATACTTTATCACCGGCTAAAATCATGGTCTGACCACTCTCGTAAGATAAATAAGCACGCCAAGTACCTAAAGGTCGGTCTTGTGCCTGCAAACAGTTCGTCCATAAAAGTAGTATTGAAAGGAATAAATTGAAGATATGTACGAGTAAATACTTGTTGTTCATTCGATACGAAATTTTTTATCGTGTTCTGCTGTTTGGTTGTTAACGTAACAACAAGGGTTAAGGGTTGGTTATGTCGGCTCATTTACCAAATCCTTCTTAGAAAGGAATGTAAGAATTAAAATGAAAGAGGAACGCAAATTAATAATACCCTTTTAAAATTCATCGGATGAAAGCCAATGTTAAGTCGCTATAAACCATAAACTTTGAAGCCTTTATCCGATGAATAAAAAAAAAAATTGTAAACTTATTTTTGAAGCGTTCCAAAACTACTAGATTTTGGACAGGGGAGCAAAGTCCAAAAAACTACTTCTTTCGTCTTAATACTGCTCCTTATCATTCGGAAAATCACCTGATTTTACATCTTCAATATAATTTCCGACAGCACCTTTGATGTCTTCAAAAAGATTGAGGTAACGACGCAAAAAACGTGGTGAAAAATCAACGGTAATACCCAGCATATCGTGTAGCACCAGCACTTGACCGTCCACATGACCTCCTCCTCCAATACCAATGGCAGGAATAGACACCGCTTCGGCTACTTTCTTGCCCAGTTCAGCAGGAATTTTTTCGAGCACAAGTCCAAAGCAACCTGTTTTCTCCAATAGTTTTGCATCCTTGAGCAACTGTTCCGCTTCATCTCGTTTTTTAGCCCTCACCGCATACGTGCCAAATTTATAAATCGATTGGGGAGTCAGTCCCAAATGCCCCATCACAGGAACACCTGCTGACAAGATACGCTCTATAGAATCTTTGATTTCTTTGCCGCCTTCCATTTTGATGGCATGTGCGCCCGATTCTTTCATGATTCGAACTGCCGAACTCAAGGCTTTTTTGGAGTCACCCTGATAAGAACCAAAAGGCAAATCCACGACAACCAACGCCCTTTTGACTGCTTTTACCACAGCCGAAGCGTGGTAAATCATTTGGTCGAGAGTGATGGGCAGCGTTGTTTCGTGTCCTGCCATGACGTTTGAAGCAGAATCACCAACCAATATGATGTCAACACCTGCGGCATCTACGATTCTGGCAAGTGAATAATCATAGGCAGTAAGCATCGAAATTTTTTCGCCTACTTCCTTCATTGCCAACAGTGTATTGGTGGTCACTCGCTTTGTTTGTATTTTTCTATGAACAGACATTCTATAATTATTAAAGGGTTATATTGCGGTATTGCGGTTGTGTTAGGCAGTTTACCAAACCATTGATTAACCAATTTTAACAAGTTTAGGCGATAAAGAATCTTTAGAATCCTACTATCTTTGTATAAATTGCATACATTTGGCTTGCAGAGTATAACAACTTTGCAGCCTTTTATCATTTCAGTTTGTAAACGTAAATCAACACAAAGTAATTAAAAAATCCTTCTTTTGATATGAAAAAATTGTTTGTCCCTTTTATCTTGACCCTAATTTTGGGCATTGCAGCTTGTTCTACCGACTTTGATGTAACTTCTGATTGGAAAGAAATTACGATTGTATATGGCTTACTAAATCCAAAAGATGATGTACAGTACATCCGTATTCAAAAAGCTTTTTTGAGTGAAAATACAAGTGCCTTAGAATTGGCACAAGTAGGTGATTCTCTTTACCATCAAACTGGCGTAGAGGCATTGAGTGCCTCTCTTGAAGAAATCCGAATATCCAATGGTAGTGAAATAGTCGCTAAAACGATTCCGCTTCAAAGGGTAAGTGGTAATGATGAGGGTATTGTCAAGGATGAAGGTATATTTGCGACTGACCCCTATTTTCTATACAAAACAAATGTTGTGCTCGACCAAAATCGCATATACCGCTTGATTGTGAATACTCCTGCGGGCAATGTGGTGAGCAGTACTACTAATATGGTGAAAGATTTTACTGTTTCTCGTCCAAATCCTGATATTTCGGTTAGTTTTTTGAGTGATTATAACCTTTTTTGGGTTCCTGCCGAAAATGCGGCTATTTATGATGTGGATGTTTACTTCAATTACACCGAAACACGCAACGTGAATGGACAAGATGTGACTGAACAAAAACGCATCAAATGGGATGCACTTACCAATGGACAAGAAGATCAACTTGCCAGCACTGGAGGTTCAATCAAGGTAGAATTGAAATCAGATCGCTTCTTGAATTTCTTGGCCAATAATATTGAAGCAGATGCTGATGTCGTTGAGCGAGTGGTGGGCAAACTTGACTTTGTGATTTGGGCTGGCTCAGAGGATTTTCTGACCTTCAATCAAGTAGCTCTTGCCCAATTTGGTATTACTTCGAGTCAAGCACAACCTACTTATACCAATGTAGAGAATGGTATAGGTTTGTTCACTTCTCGGTATCGAAAAGACATTAATGATGTATCGCTCTTAGGAACAACGATTGATTTGATTGCGTGTGGTGATGTGACAGGGAATTTAGGATTTTCTCGTGACCCTGACAACCCTAATCCAAATTGTCAGTAATTGCTTCTTTTCCAAGGCAATCAACATTTTTCAAATTGACGAGTTTTTCGATTGGATCCATATCAGTAACAGCTGTTCCTTCACACTTCAATGTTTGTAAATTGCGAAGGTTGCTGATAGGTGCGAAACTGGTAATCTGTGTATTGGCCGTTGCCAACTTTTGAAGGTTTACCAAACCTATGACTGCTTCAATATTTGTGATAGCTGTATTAGAACAGTTCAAATCTTGTAGATTGGTTAGATTGCGAATAGGATCTAATTTGTTGATGCGTGTACTATTGCATTGAAGATTTGTTAACTTCATCAGTTTTTGTAATCCATTGAGGCTATTTACCTGTGATTTAGAAATATCCAATCGCTCTAAGTTGGTCAGGGATTGAAGGGGAGTCAAATCACTGATTTGTGTTTTGGAACAATTTAACTCCTTTAAACTCATTAATTTCGCAAGTGGCTTTAAATCACTCACCAATGTATTGTAGCTTTTGAGGTATTCGAGATTGGTCAAAGACTGAAGAGGACTAATGTCGTTGATTTGTGTATTTTGAACATACAGCACTCTCAAGTTTTGAAGATTTCGCAAGGCTTCTAAGGTATTGACAGGTGTATTGTAGCAATGAAGTTCCTTCAGATTGGTTAAATTCTCAAGCGGTTTTAGTTGGTTTATAGAGGTTTTGTAGCAATGAAGCGTGTGTAACTGCTCTAGATTTGCAATTGGGGTTAAATCACTTATCTGGGTATTGTAGCAGTAGAGTTCCTGCAAATTTACAAGACCTGCAATAGGATCGAGTTTACTGATAGCCGTTTTTGGAATCTGCAGTTTTTTCAAGTTTTGCAGTTTGGATAAAGACTCTATGTTTTCGACTGCCGTACTGATTGCATACAATTCCTCTAATTGCGTCAGACTTTCGATTGGCTCAAGGTCTTTGATTTGTGTATTAGAAAAATCTATCGTTTTGAGTTTTCGGAGGTTTACAATAGGATCTAAGTTGTTGATAAGTGTATTGGAACAATCCAAAACAACCAATTCTTTGAGGTGTTTCAAGGGCTCCAAACTTTTGATAGGTGTATTGTAGCAGCCCAACCGTTGAAGGTTGATCATATTGCTCAGTGGGTCGAGTGTTTTGATGTTTGTGTCGTAACAATACAATTCTTGAAGCTCAAAAATAGCTTTTAGATCTTGGGTTGATGGCTCATTTTGAAAACCTATTCTTTTCTGAAATACTTCTTGCCACTCTTTGTCCAATTCTTTCCACCAATTAGCATTGAAGCTTTCTCCATGTTCGGCATAAGATTTGGCTTCGAGTACTTCTTTATCATTGGGTTTGACCTTCAAAATGCCATTGTAGTAGCGTACAGCTTTATGGTAATGTCCATTTTCTATCAGCCCATCTGCTACTTCCATAAATTTACCATAATCATCAAGGGTAATTCTGGGAAGTGGCTCTTCTCTGTTCACAAAATACAAGATGGTGGCCAATAATAATACGATGGAAGCAGCCATTGCCCATTGCAGTCTGCGTTTTTTGTGCAATATTGCAGGATCTACTTCCTCTAAGTCTGCTAAGAAATCCTCTATTTCTTGATACCTTTCGGCAGCCTTCATTGAGATGCCTCTATTGACCGCATGGCTCGTTTTCTCGCTGATTTCGGCATTGAGGTCTTTTAGCACCGCCACATTTTTGTAGTATCGGTCGAATGCGCTCACAGGTCTTGCGCCAATCAGGGCATAGTATAATGTAGCTGATAAGGAATAAACATCGGAGTAATTTCCCAAACGCATTTCGGTGGAATACTGCTCTAAAGGAGCAAATCCTATTGCTTGGGAATGGTTATTGTTCGGAAATTTTTCTTTGTTGATGCCCAAACCGACCAAAATGGCTTGTTTGGAACGGGTAATGATGATGTTGGATGGTCGAATGTCTTTATGTAAAATCCCTTCGTCGTGTAGCGCAATCAAGCCCTCTGCAATTTGACGGGTATAAACCAATCCTTCTATTTCAGAAACGGGTCCTTTTTTATCAATGCGTTCTTCGAGTGATTGACCTTCAACATAGTCTGTTACCAAATAAACCGTATTGTTTTCTTCAATTACATCTTGCACCTTGACGATGCTTGGGTGGTTGATTCTGGCGAGTTTGCGTCCTTCTTCTGCAAAATCTTTTCGGAATGAATTGTAGTCATCGAGAGAGAGCGACAACAATACAACATTGTTGTCTTCATTTCTCGCACAATAGCCAGGTAAAAACAATTCTTTGATGACCAATCGAGAATTGAGACTCAGCATAGTAGCTTGATAGGTAATGCCAAAACCGCCATGTCCCATTACTTTGTCAATGCGGTATTTGCCATCTAATAGGCGAGTGCCACTGGGGAGTGCAGATTGATTTTGTACGTTGTTTTTGTTGGTAATTCCTGCAATAAACGCTTCCATTGTCTGGTAGCGGTTTTCTACCTTTACTGCCATTCCCTTCAATACGGCTTGATTAGTGGCATCCGAAATGGAATCGTTGATGTGTTTAGGAGGTGTTAAATCTTCGTGTTGTCTATTGATGGCACTGCTGGGATGTTCGCCAATCAAACAAAAGTAAAGGGTTGCAGCGATTCCATATACATCAGAATAAGGTCCTGAATCGTCTTTTTTAGTGTATTGAGCAATGTACTGCTCCATAGAAGCGTAGTTGGGAGCCTGAACACCTGTATCTTCTGTTGGTTGTACAAATTGTCCAGTCATTCCCATACCTACCAATACAGGTTTACCTTCTTTGGTAATCAATATATTGGAAGGACGAATATCTTTGTGTAAAAGTTCTTTTTCGTGTACCTGCTTGAGTGCATTGGCTATTTGGCGAATATACAATAGTGCTTCTTCTTCTGCTAAACCATCACGTTCGAAGACATAGGTTTCAAGGGTTTGGTCTTCCACATAATCCATAATCAGATAGACCGTATTGTTTTCTTCAACAATATCTCTTACCTGAATCAAATTGGGATGCTTGAACTGTGCTAAGGATCGTCCTTCTGCTACAAATTTCTTTTTATAATCTTCAAATCTTTTTGAAGCTAATTCGCTCTTTACAAATACCTCGTTATTTTCTTTCCTATTACATTTTCCTGATAAATATAATTCTTTTACTGCTACATATATTCCTAATTGTATGGAATTTGCTTTATAGGTAATGCCAAGCCCACCTTCTTCAATAACACTTTTTATTTGGTATTTGCCATTGTAAAGAGTTGTGCCTATGGGAAGTGTTTGAGTAGATTGATTCACACGTGACAGTTTTATTCAAAAGAAAGAATGATAAGGTTTTGATATTTTTGTAGAAATAGGTATATTTAGTGACTTATGCTTGCATACACAATTTTCATACCATAAATACTTTTAAATGACATAAAAATGATATTTTTGTGACAATTTTCAATTAATAATATAGTTTTTTTTGCTATCAATAATTAAGTCATATTATTTCTTTAAAAAATAAAAATTAATTTTATATTTTATTTTTTTCAACCTAACTTAATGTTTATCATTTTTTTACATAGACAGGAAAATTTATTTTTTTTGATAGGATTATTAAAAGTGTAACGAATGGTAAATAGTAAATAAAAAATGACTTTTCTCTGTCAATTCTAATTGGGTTATGGCATAAGAATTGAGGCTTAGTTTACCCAACACACAACATCTATCACACAAAATAAACTAAACATGTCTACCCTAAATACAAAAGTTAAAACCCCTCCTATTTATTTAGATTTGACTCACTTACAGCAAATTTCAGAAGGAGATACAGCATTTGAATGTGAAATCTTATTGATTTACTTACGCGAAGTTCCTGAGATAGTTCGACAAACACAACAAGCATTGAAGGGCAGAGATTACCTTGAGGCGGCTAATTTAATACACGTATTGAAGTCAAAAATTCGTGTAGTTGGTTTGAAACAGGCATGGCGATTAGCTGATTTTATTGAAATAAACCTTAGGAAGAAAACCAATCTCAATCAATTGGGCAGTAAGATTGAGATCTTTTTCAAAATAATAAGAAAAAGTATATTTTTGGTAAACAAGGAATTATTAAAATCAACTAAATGAAATGTTTAATTGTTGATGATGATGCTATATCTCGTCGTACCCTGTCAAAGATGTGTAGTAGAGTAGATTTTATAGACATTATTGCAGAATGTAGTGATGCTACTGAAGCCTTAATACATCTGAATAATGAGCAAATCGATTTAATATTTTTGGATATACACATGCCCAATATGACAGGTATTGAGTTTGTTCGAAATATGCGACAGCTACCTCAAATTGTTTTTACTACTTCTGATGATAATTTTGCCTTGGAAGCTTTTGAATACAATGTTACAGATTATTTAATCAAACCAGTAAATTACCCACGCTTTTTGAAGGCAATCCAAAAGGCAAAGGCTATTCACGAAAGTGAGAATATGGTTGCTACTCCCTCACCAAAAATTGAACAACAAACTCTTTTTTTGAAGGAAGACGGAAGGCTTACCAAGCTCAATTTAGCGGATATTTTGTGGATTGAATCCGTAGGTGATTATGCTAATTTTATAACTACTAAAGAAAAATATACAGTTCATTCTACACTAAAAAAAATTGAAGATCGACTTCCCACCGAAACATTTCACAAAATCCACCGAAAGTATATCATCAACATTGGTAAAATTGTCGACATCGAAGACAATTCTGTGCTTATCAAAGATACCATTTTACCCATTAGCCGCCGAAACAGAGAATCATTGATGAAAAAGTTAAATCTAATTTGACAAGCTTATCTTCAATAATCAACCATTCATCGTTTTAATGGAACTATTCATCGAATAGATCGGCTGACGCAACTCTTTCCTATTTATTTTTACGACTGAAAAACAAGATTAGGATAGTTTAAAGTTGTTTAGTTTAGATTTCAAAACTAATTTGATAAGCGCAAAAAGTTGGCACACTCACATAAAAATGAGGTGCCAACTTTTTTTGTTAATGAGCTTGCCTAAATCGGTAATTGCTTGTATTCCCTCACATTTTCCCGATTCTTTTTGAACTCAAAAATTTCGTGTACCGTTTCTACAAAACGTTCTATACGAGCGATTTTTCGGTAATACAACAAATTGCTCACCACACTTTCGACCGTAAAATTCCAGTAAGTGGTCATCAATGGACTAATCCATAATTCGCTGCCCTTTGTTCGATTGGTTCGGTGATAGTCCCCATATTCTCCCTGCAATGTGCTGACTACTGAATTGGCTATAATGCTTTTGAAGTTGGGCATCCGCATATTGGCATAATCCACCACACACAGATTTATATTTCTGGGCTTCTAACATAAAAGGCAGCAGGTGAAAACAACCCAAATAACCACCTTCCCTTGATAGTTTCGCCACATTCTCCAAAAAATGATAGTGGGAAACACCGTGAAAATAATCTACTCCAAAACCCAAACAACTCAACAATTTGGTCTTAACCGAAGACTGAAAAACTGCCGCTAAGGAAGTGCTATCTTCAACGAGTGTTCCCAAGCCTTGTTCATCTCCAAACATCAAACTATCCGTGCCTCCATCTACCAAAATGATGGCATCTAATTGAAGTTCTTTGATGAGAAAATTGTAGGCCACTCGCAGCTTTTTTACTCCCGTTTTTTCAAAAGCAAAAACACTGGTTGGGTTGTCTTGGGTCAAGAACCACTCTGCTAATACTTTTTCGGGAAAATAGCCAAAACCACTCAAACCTCGATTGTTGGGAAGCACTTGGTAGCAATCATGATACACTTTTTGTGCGGTTGTCTGAGAGAGATGTGTAAACGAAAAATTGGCTAAATGGACTTTTTTGCCCTGCGCTATCAGATTGAAGTACAAAGGCAAGCCACTGAAAATGTCAAAACCTCCTCCTACTCCTGCAATGAGTATGTTTTGCGCTTTTTCGAGTTTTTTGAAGAAAATGGTTTGAGATAAAGTGTATTGCTTGATTATTGTTTGTGAAATGAATGGACACCACAATATCTGTAAAATGGCGTTACTATTCGACTTCAATATGAGTATCAGAAGAATAAGTTCCAACCAATTAAAATCATGTTGGCATTTATTTCGTCACAAAAGGATTCTCCACCTCCACAAAACCATCTTCTTTCTGTTCATAATACGTATAATCACATACATTCAAGTAGTAAGAATTGAAGGAATAGGAAGTCAACTCCAATGCCACATCTCCCCATTTCGATTTTTGTTCGTATTTGGTGAGCAGTTGTTCTTTGCTAAATTCGCCAATACCATTCAGCACCCACGGCAATTTAGAATCACCTTCAATTTGGGAAAACCCATAAAGTTGATAGGTGTTTTCGAGTGGAATTTGTGTCGTCAAATAAAGGCTGCCAGGCTCTGCGGATTCTCGGTCTTTCATGGTGTAACCTTCTGATACTATGGACTTCAATATGCCGATTTTTTCTTCCAATTTCCACTGTTCATCCATTGGAGTGTAGGTGATGTAGCGATTGGAACTCGGATATTCGGCATCTTCTTCATAGAGTCGCTCGTCTGCTACTTCGTCAATGTGCTGTTTGTTTGCCGTTTTCTTACCATGTCCATCGTCTCCAAAAATCCAATAAGAACCATCGGGATGGCTCACTATGGCATCTACCATTTCGTCTTCGGGCGCAAAAAGTAGGTATTGGGTTTTGGGATTGAAGTACACCCAATACTCCTTAGTTGCTTCTTTTTCAGTCACCTTATAAATCAACACTTCATCAAAAAATAGCTCACATTCAGTGGGTTTGAAATCATTTGGGTCTGCATCAATGGGCTGAATGGAGTCTTGAAGCGAAACGTTTTTGGCTATTGAGAGTTCTTCATTTTGAACACTTGTAGAAGTTGGTTCAGGGGCATTGCAGTTGGTGAGTAGGTTTGTGAAAATGCTCAAAAGTAGAAGTAGGAATGTTTTTTTCATGTTGGATTTTATTGGCTTTTTGTTTCAAAAGAAACAAGGTTTATGGCGTTTGGTTTAACTCCTTTTACTACAAACTCACCTTCAAGTGTTTATCTACTTCCGCTACAGGTACGCCACTGCCTTTTGCCAAATCCTCCAATAAAATTTCATTTTTTTTTTTCAAAAAATCTTCAATCCGCTTACCTCAATTCGTCTATTAGGAGTATAGGGGCTTGTCATTGAAGGTAGCAAAAGCCAAAACAGCTCTTATTATTACACGATAATCTGCTCTATATTGAAATTCAATAAAAAGCACTACCATTTTAAATATTCATTTTTAAAAATCATTTTTTATGAACAATTTCAACTTTTTATCGAACTTCAAATGGTTCCTTTCCTTTTGTCTGGTTGGGTTACTTTCTCTTTCCTCCAATTTTGCATTGGCTCAACCCGATTCTTTTACCATAGCTGGATGCTCTGTGACAGGTGCCGACGGAAACTATACACGAGATGCAGCAGATGCATTGGGTTGTCCTTGTTATAATAATTCAAATGGAGGCATACTTGTTAATGATGCGGGAGGGTGGAGCTTCTCCTCAGCCACGTGTTCAAACCCTTTCGGAGTACCACGCACTTTACTCTATAACAGCGACAGCGGTAATGCTTATTGTGATATTTCAGCTGCTACCAATGCTACCTGTGCCCCTTCCACTACGCTAATTCTTGCTGCTCCCTCTGCAAGCATCCCACCCTCTCCGAATGGGGTTTGATTGTTTTGGCTTTGATGTTGATGACGGCAGGAACTTTGTATTTGGTGCAGCCGAATTTTAGGGAGAGGTTTGAACAAAAATAGTCGCTCAAGTGTCGCCAAACCTTGCGGGTGTTGGCGAACTTTCGCTTAGATGAAAATTAATTTGCTCTCGAAATATAGCCGCTGCTCGGAATGAGTGGTGGCTTTTTGGGTTTTACTTGCGTTCGCTCACTAACGGTGGGTTTCGAAACCCACCGTTAGTGAGCGAGCAAATCACACCTCATACCCCAAACTCACCTTCAGCCATTTCTCCACTTCTTCCACAGGCACGCCTTTCCGCTTCGCCAAATCCACCACTTGGTCTTTTTGAATCTCACCCACTGCAAAATAAGTGCTTTCGGGATGGGCGAAATACAAGCCACTGACCGAAGCAGCAGGATACATCGCCAAACTTTCGGTCAGTTCAATGCCGATATTTTCGGTCACATTTAAGAGGTCAAACAAAGTCGTTTTCATGGTGTGGTCGGGACAAGCCGAATAGCCAGGAGCAGGACGAATCCCCTTGTAGTTTTCGGCAATCAAATCCTCATTCCCCAAATTTTCATCCTTTGCATAGCCCCAAAATTCCGTTCTTACCCGCTTGTGCATACACTCCGCAAAGGCTTCCGCCAATCTATCCGCCAAAGATTTCAACAAAATCGCCGAATAATCATCGTGTTTTTCCTCAAACTGTTTGACCCATTTTTCGATGCCAATCCCCGTTGTCACTGCAAAACCGCCCACATAATCCTCAATTCCCGATTCCTTTGGCGCAATGAAATCTGCCAAGCTGCGATTTGGGAGTTTTTTAGATTTTTGGACTTGTTGGCGGAGGCAATGGAAAGTAAATTCCCCATGCGTAGCCCACGAATTAATTCGTGGGCTACGCATGGAATCATCCCCATTTTCTCGCTTCTCGCCTCCTGCTTCCACCAAAATATCATCCCCATTCACTCTATTTCCCTCAAAAATTCCAATCACCGCCTTAGCCGTCAGCCATTTCCCTTCAATAATTTGGTCGAGCATTTTCTGGGCATCATTGAAGAGCTTAGTAGCCTCCGTTCCCGAATTTTCATCCGTCAAAATTGCAGGGTACTTGCCCTTCATTTGCCAACTGCTAAAAAAAGGAGTCCAATCAATATAAGCCCGCAATTCCTCCAATGGATAATCTTCAAAAACCTTCGTTCCCAGAAAGTTAGGCTCGACAGGTGCGTACTCCAATTTTGCGCCATTGGCACGAGCCGCTTCAATAGACAAGTATTTTTTGTTCGATTTTTTGTTGGCAAAACGCTCACGGAAAACATCGTATTTCTCGACCACTTCTTTCATAAACGCCTCTTTCTGTTCGCCCAAAAGTGAATTTGCCACAGGCACACTTCTTGAAGCATCCAATACATGCACCGTTGCGCCACTGTATTTTGGAGCGACCTTGACGGCAGTGTGCATTTGACTCGTTGTAGCCCCTCCAACCAATAGCGGAATATCAAAACCCTGTCTTTCCATTTCCTCCGCCACATAGACCATTTCATCCAGCGAAGGGGTAATCAAACCACTCAGTCCGATAATGTCGACCTTTTGCTCCTTTGCAGCTTTCAAAATCTTTGCAGCAGGCACCATCACGCCCATGTCAATCACATCGTAGTTATTGCAGGCAAGCACCACACCCACAATGTTTTTTCCAATATCATGCACATCCCCTTTTACGGTTGCCATCAATACTTTAGGACGGGTTTTGCTGCCACTTCCCTCCAATCCTGCTGCCTTTTCTGCCTCCAAAAACGGCTGCAAATACGCCACCGACTTTTTCATCACCCTCGCACTTTTCACCACTTGCGGCAAAAACATCTTGCCCGAACCAAACAAATCACCCACCACATTCATACCATCCATCAGCGGTCCTTCAATCACCAACAAAGGGCGACCATATTTCAAACGAGCCTCTTCCGTATCTTCGTCAATATGCTCCACAATCCCCTTCACAAGCGCATGACTCAAACGCTCCTCCACCGTTCCTTGCCTCCAAGTATCGTCCTTGACCCGTTGTTTTCCAGCCCCTTTCACCGTCTCTGCAAACTCCACCAAACGCTCCGTAGCATCCTCTCGACGGTTCAACAACACATCTTCCACCAACTCCAATAAGTCTTTTGGCACTTCGGCATACACCTCCATCATACCCGCATTCACAATCCCCATGTCCATACCCGCCTGAATCGCATGGTACAAAAACGCAGAGTGCATCGCTTCACGAACAGGGTCATTGCCTCTAAACGAGAAAGATACATTACTCACACCGCCACTTACTTTGGTCAAAGGCATTCGCTCCTTAATCTGTCGGGTCGCTTCAATAAATGCCAGCGCATAACCATTGTGTTCTTCAATGCCCGTAGCCACTGCAAAAATATTGGGGTCAAAAATGATGTCTTGTGGCGGAAAACCCACCTTTTGGGTCAACACATCGTAGCTTCGTTGGCAAATCTCCACCTTTCGCTCCACCGTATCTGCTTGACCATCTTCGTCAAAAGCCATCACAATCACTGCCGCCCCATACTTGCGAATTTTCTTAGCTTGTTCAATAAAACTCGCCTCGCCTTCCTTCAATGAAATCGAATTGACCACGCCCTTTCCCTGCAAACACTTCAATCCCGCTTCAATCACCGTCCACTTGGAAGAATCCACCACAATCGGCAACTTTGCAATATCAGGTTCAGAAGCAATCAGATTCAGAAAGTGCGGCATTGCAGCCTCTGAATCCAACATACCTTCGTCCATATTCACATCAATCAACTGCGCCCCACCTTCCACTTGATGCCTTGCTACCGCCAAAGCATCCTCATATTTTTCTTCCTTAATCAATCGGGCAAACATCCGAGAACCCGTCACATTCGTTCGCTCCCCAATGTTCACAAAATTGCTTTCCTTATAAACCGTCAAAGCCTCCATTCCACTCAATCGCAGCAAAGGCTCAACTTCAGATGGCACTCTCGGCTTCAATCCTTCAACGTGTTGGGCAATGTGTGCAACGTGATCTGGAGTCGTTCCACAACAACCGCCTACAATGTTCACCAAACCATCTTTGGCAAATTCTTCAATCAAATGTGCCGTTTGGTTTGGCTGCTCATCATATCCTCCAAAGGCATTTGGCAAGCCAGCATTGGGATAACAACTGATGTAACAATCAGCTATTTTGGACAATTCTGCAATGTAAGGACGCATTTCGGTTGCTCCCAAAGAGCAGTTGATGCCCACACTAAACAAAGGCGCATGACTCACCGAATTGTAAAACGCTTCAATCGTTTGTCCCGACAAATTGCGTCCACTTTGGTCCACAATCGTCACCGACACCATCAGCGGCAATACCTTCCCCGTTTCTTCAAACAGTTCCATAATCGCATACAAAGCCGCCTTGCAGTTTAGCGTATCAAACACTGTTTCGACCAAAAAGATATCACAACCGCCATCCATCAAGCCTTTTGCCTGAACATAGTAGGCTTCCTTGATTTCGTCAAAAGTTACGGCTCGGTAAGCAGGGCGATTCACATCGGGCGATAGCGATGCCGTCACATTCGTTGGCCCCAAGCCTCCCGCTGCAAAACGAGGTTTATCTGGATTTTTTTCGGTGTATTCTACTGCTGCTGCCTTTGCGATTTTTGCCGCCGCAAAGTTGATGTCGTAAGCGTAGTCTTGCAGCCCATAGTCTTTCTGCGAAATTGGTGTGCCGTTGAAGGTGTTGGTCTCGATGATGTCTGCACCTGCTTCCAAGTAGCGTTTGTGGATTTCGCTGATGACTTCGGGTTTGGTCAGACACAAAAGGTCGTTATTGCCCTTCAAATCAATGTAATGCTCTTTGAACTGCTCGCCTCTAAATTCGGCTTCCGACAATTTGTATTCTTGTATCAAGCTGCCCATTGCTCCGTCTATGACTAATATTCTTTCTTGTATCGCACGTTGGAGGGCAGGGAAATTGGGAGTTGTTGGGGTATTATAATTCATCTATGTGGAGATGTTTATTAGTTCAGAAATAAGGTTTTAGTGATTGGAAGTCCACCTTCTTGCAGAAGGGTTCTTCCAATCGCTATTTGGTTTGGTTTCCCCAAAAGCCGAACAATAAACGGAAATCCGCTTTTTGGGGAGTGTTTTATTTTTTGTGGGGGTAAAGATAGGGGGAAAAGGGGAGATTAGGGATTCTTTTTTGATAATTTTCGCCATAGTAGAATCGCAAAAGTTGCAGAAGACAAAAGAATAAGAGGAATAATTATCCAAACTATACCGTAAAAAAATATGGTATTTTTGTAAATCCAACAAATAACTAGTTCAATCGCTACCGAACTAGTGAAACTAGCGAAAATTGTTTGAGTGTCTTTTTTTCCTACCTCTTCTATGAATTCAACATATTTTTAAGTAAAGAAAAATCAATTTCCAACTTTTTAAGAGCTGTTAGCTCATGTGTTTTCAGACTTTCTACTTGAAAATGAAAGTCTTCTTCAGTAGTCTTAGTGGCTTCCTCAAAAGAAGGAATGGTAGTTTGGGAAGTAACTACATCCACTTGTTTTTGATTTTTTGATTCTCTTTTTTCTTTGGTTGATTGATGAAGGTTGTTCATGGGGTTTCTTATTTTTCATTAGGGGGTAGTGAAATATCGTTTTAACAGTATGTTATACGGTAAGCTTTAAAAAAAGCTTCACGAATCACTAAAACGAATAAATATTTGATTATCAATGATATAAAAATAAAATAATGGTTTATTGAGCCTTCGAAAAGAAAATCAAACCATGAGATTTGTGGATGAGTTTGTAGGCAGCTACTCCAATAGGTTTGTTCGTTGTTCTCAAAGCATATTCTACTTCAATGTTTTTCTTTTCAGGACAAAGAATGATTCTAACATTCAATCTTTGGCGATAACTACCTTTTTCAACATACTTATCGTCAAAAATGATATAATTCGCCACTTCATTCGTAGAGAATAATTACTACTTATGGATTGAAGCTAAACAGTTATTCGGCGAATTTGGTGCAAAATGATTTAACCATAAAAGTGTTATCCTTACAAAAACAACCAATGAAAAACTTTCACTTCACCCTTGTTCTTCTGACTTCAATACTCATTGCAACAGGTATCCACTATATTGAATATCAATCTACATTGCCCAAACTCCAAAAGTGCTTTTCGCAGCACACTCCTTGTTTCAAAGACTATGATGAAGGTTTAAGAGCAGCAAAACTTTGGGAGAAACCTGCAATTTTAATGTTTTCGGCTTGGGCGTGTGTTAATTGTCAGAGATGGGTTGAAGTTTTGTATAAACATCCACCTATTTTGAAGTTTATGGAAGAGGAATTCGTTTTGATTGTTTTGGAGGTAGATGATATGACATCATTACCATCCGAAGAACAAATTACTTACTTCAATCATCAGGGCAAGCAAAAAGAACTCAAAACCGTTGGAGATAAATGGACTCGCATTGCAATATCTTGTTATACTTGCTGCTCACAACCTAAATTCTTTCTAATTAATTCAGAAAAGGAGTTGTTGGTAATTGAAGCACTTGGCTATGCGAATTTAGAAAAATTTCAAGCTTTCCTTGAAGCAGGATTACACAATTTTCAACATGGAATTTCAGAAGGAAAAATGGAGTGTGACTTGTAATTTCCTCCAAATTTGGAAATAAACTCATTTTTTACCCCATTTATCGCTAATCATAGTTCAAAAATGATTTGACAATGGAAGACATTGAAGTTCCTTTTAGCAAAGAGCTAAAAGTCAAATCAAAACTTTACTCATCTCCTCCCTTACCTTATCATCAGGCATTTCTCCAAAACCTGCCCCCATATTGTCCCGTAGGTGATGCTCTTTTGAAGTAGCGGGAATGACACAAGTAACAGCAGGGTGAGAAAGAATGAACTTCAAAAAGAACTGTCCCCAACTGTTGATACCGTATTCTTTGACCCATTCAGGCAATTGTTTGCCTTTCACCTGTCGAAACAAAGAGCCACTTTCATAAGGTCGGTTGATCAACGTTGCTACTCCATTGGCTTGAGCAGCAGGGAGAAGTTGTTTTTCGGCATGACGGGATAGGATGGAATAGTTGAACTGAACAAAATCAAGGGATTCGCTTTCAATCAATCGCACCAAATCATCGTGGTAAGAATCAGTATAGTGCGTGATGCCGATATAGCGGATTTTACCTTCCGCTTTCCACCGTTGGAGGGTTTTGATGTGGGTTTTGAAGTCGAGGAGGTTGTGGACTTGCATGAGATCCATCGGGTTGCATTGCATTTTTTGCATGGAGGCTTTCATTTGGTCAATGCCTGCATTTTTGCCTGTTGTCCAAACTTTTGTCGCCATGAACAACTGCTTCAATACGTCCAACTCTACCGCCAAATCACCCAAGACTTCTTCCGAACTGCCATACATGGGCGAGGAATCTAAGAGGGTGCCGCCCATTTCGATGAAGGCAGACAATACTTTTTTGAGATTTGTTCGCTCGGTAGCGTTGTTTCCTACATCAAAGGTTTGCCACGTTCCCATGCCTACAATGGGGATGCGTTCTTGTGGACATTTGGGAATCGGGCGGGTGAGAATATCAGAGGACATTGAAGTGATTGTGTTCATGGCAGCTGTATGGATGTTGGGTAAAAGTAATAATGCTGTTGTGGCTGTCGAAAAATGGATAAATTTTCGCCGAGATAAGTTTTTCATGTGCAGAAAATAGAATAGGATGTTACAAAATTATTAAACCTTTTGGAGGCTAAAAAGGTCTAAATTATTTGTTTGTTTTTTTAACCAATAAAATTACTTGCCATGAGATTTCTCTATTCTCTTAAAAACAATACCCTTTCTATTTTGACTGTTTTCGTTCTTTTGGCTTCAATGAGTGCCTGTACTAAAGATGCAGAGAACCCAATTGCACCAACTGTACCGCCGACTGCTACGATGGTCATGGAGATTGACGATGCCTTCTTATCAAAATCTGCGAGTCAAGAACACTTCAATGCAGCAGCGATACAAATAGGCATTTGGAATGTCATTTTGGCTGCAAATTTGGTCGTTCCTGTTGCCGCTTTTTCTGCAATTACCAATGAGCTTCCTACTTTTGAAGATGGTACTTGGATTTGGGATAAGGACTTCAATGTGGGATTGATTGGTCACAATGCTCGATTAGAAGCTACGATTGCAGGGAACAATGTGAACTGGAAAATGTACGTTTCAAAAGACAATGCTTATGCTGATTTTCTTTGGTTTACAGGCACTTCTGTAATTGGCAATAAGTCTGGTCAATGGATTCTCAATTTTTCGCCAAACAATCCTACTACTTTGCTGCAAATTGATTGGGAGGTGAACAATGCAGGGATTACCCAAATTCGCTACACCAATATCATTCCGAATCACAATGACCTTGGCGGTTTTATCGAATATGGTGTGATCGAGAACAATGCTCCTTATGATGCTTTTTACACGATTTACCATACGGATGGCGATTTTCAAGTAGATATCGAATGGAACCGCACAACGATTGAGGGGCGCATCCAAAACCCGAATCAGTTTGGCGACAATGCTTGGCACTGTTGGAACAGCAGTTTACAGAGTATTGATTGTGAATAGATTGCTGCAATAAATACGATGCTCAAAAAAGCCAAACACTGCAAAGAGTGTTTGGCTTTTTTAGTTTCTAAGAAGCTCTGAGACAATAGATTTGTGGGGTGTAATGAGTGGATTTATGGAGGTTTTTTGGTGATTTTTGATGCCCGTAACAAGAAAACTTGGGAATCGGAAAGGGTGATAGTCGACGGAAAGGAGATTTTTGCGGTTTGGGTGTGAGAAATCATGTCCGCACAAAATCCTCAACTCCATCTCCTTCATATCTCGGTATCAGGTGAATATGCACATGCGGAATCGTTTGCCCTGCAATGGGACCATTGTTGATGCGGATATTGAAGCCTTCTGGTTTATATTCTTTCATTAGCAATTGCTTCACCCGATTGACGACCAGCCAAATAGCTTGCTGCTCTTTGAAGTTCAAAGAAAAATAATCGTGAGTATGTCGTTTGGGAATAATCAAAGAATGTCCCTTGCTGATAGGATGTCGGTCATTCGTCGCATAGACCGTAGCCGATTCGGTTATCAAGGTTCTCTCTGCAATGGGTTTGCAAAACGGGCAATCCTTTTCGGTGCGATATACTTTTTGGTTGAAATGGTGGTATTCATAAATTTCGCAATGATCTGCCAACAATATGCTTTTTTGATTCAACCTCACATTGCATTGATACACATCGCACCGCTGTTTGGTATGGTAGCGAAACCCATTTTTTTTGATGTCTCTACGAACCGTGAAATAAGCCGTGCCTGTGGGCTTTAACAGTTCTGAAACTTCCATCAAAACGCCCGCCTGTTCTTCGGGCATCAAGACGTTCAAAACATAGTGACATATAATGGTGTCGAATTTTCCTTCTGGAAATTCATTGAAATAATAGGGGTCATAAGCTACAACTTCGTAACCCTTTTCCTTCAAAAATTCTACATCTTTTCCCGAACCACAACCAAAATCTAATATTCGTCCTTCGAGATAGCCGTTTTGGTGGAGGTGACGGGTGGGGAAGGAAGGGTGTTGGCGGTCCTTTATGGTTAGGTGGGCATTGGGATTTTTTGGAGATTTGATGAACATGGTAATAAGTAGTTATGGTTGGTAAGTCCAATTTGTAGAAAAGCCCATATTTGTAGCAATTTGGTGCATGGGAATGAGAGTATCCTTTATTTTTTGTTCAAACTTTGTATAAGGTAGTGCTGCTATTTGGTCAATAGATTTGTTAAAGAGGAAAGTATAATCCTCTAATAATTTTTTCCTGTCTTCTTCTTTCATCGAAGAATTGTATGCAGTGAGAAAAGCCTTATGCTGCAAATGAATAAAAGAACCTAAATATTGATTGAGGTTCGGCAAGCAGTTTCCTTTACTCGAATTGACTTTTTTAAAGGTTGGCAATAGATTCCACAATTCATCATGAGCTACATAACTCCAAGGCAAAAAGTGGTCAATAGAAATATTGGAGCGAATTGGAGTGTTGGAATAAATACATTGAAGTGACGAATGAGCAGAAAAATACAACCGCCAAAATCGTTTTGCACGTTTTAAATCTCTTTCAACAGGCTTGAACAACTTTTCAGACAATCCAATAACGTTGGGATTGTGTTTTTGCAGAAAACGAACTAAATGCCAGTAAATAAAGCCCTGAATAATACCATGATTATCCTTGAAGTAATTTACCCATTTTTCATCTACTTCAATTTTTTCCTCCTTCTTTTTACCAATAAACCGATAGATAGTTTGGTGGGTGTTGTTTTCAAAAGCTTCGTTAGCAAGTTGTTTGATATGTTCGTTTACTTTATAACCTTTCTCTCCTTTCAACAATTCTTGCCAAAATGGACGAATAAAAAGATAGGGTGCATAATCTAATAGAGTTAGAACTTTGTTATTAATTGCCTCAATTTCAAACGTCGTCAATTTCCCCTCAATCTGCTTGAATAAATCAGCACTATTAGGTCTATTGTCTATATCCATTTTTGAAGAAATCTCGTCTGCAATGCCTTTGAAGCCATCTTGTTTTCCAAAAGACAGTTTATAGTAACTTAATGGATACCAAACGTTTGACACCATTTTCGCAGCCAAACTTTTCATCTCAATGACAATATTTCCATTCTCTCTACTATGAGTTACTGCTTCCAAAATCGCCAAAAACCAATAAAACTTGTACGAATTAGTGGTGTCATTGAAGCATTGACTTAGCCTATCTATTGGAAGTATATTTGAAAAAGGTAGTTGCATATTCACTCAATTTTCTAAAGTTCCCTCACCCAAACATTCCGATACCGCACCAAATCACCATGATCCTGCAAGCGCAAAGGCATTTTTTCGGGATGTGGAAAATAACTTGCCTTGCCGATATAAGCCGTTGGGCCTTTGAGCTCTGTATGATTCTGAATCAGCACGCCATTGTGAAAAGCCGTCACGTAAGCAGGACTTTCGAGGCTGCCGTCTTTTTTGAATTTTGGGGCGGTGAACACGATGTCGTATTGCTGCCATTCACCAGGGCGGCGAGAAGCATTGACCAACGGAATATGTTGTTTGTAGATACTACCCGCCTGACCATTCGAGTAGGTTTTATTGTCGTAGCAGTTCAACACCTGCATTTCGTAGAGGCCCATCATAAAAATGCCACTGTTGCTATACCCTTGTCCTTCTTTTCCAACATCTTGCGGACTCAGCCATTCGATGTGTAATTGGAAATCACCAAATTTTTGTTTGGTTTCGATTGCGCCTGTGCCGGGTTTGACGGTAAACTGTCCGTCCTCTACCGTCCAGTCCGCTTCGGGATGCGCATAGGTTTCGTCCAATTGTTCGACATCCGCTTGCATTTCCTTCACCGTCCCTTTTTCGTGTAGAAACTGCGGTTTTTGCCATTGCGAAAGGTCTGTTCCATCAAACAAAACAATCGCATCAGAAGGCGCACTGCTAAACGCATGAATACCACCATTTACCATTGCAGGAACGGGTTCCCAAACTTCAGTTGCTTTTGGGTCGGTGCTTTCTTGAGCCATTGCAGTCAAGTAAAAAAGGAATAAAACAGTAGTATAAATGGAAAATTTCATAGAAAGAACAATTTAATTTTGATGTAAATATTTTAGATGGCTAAGTAGTCAGCCATATTTATCTTAACAATTAAAATTTCTCAAACAACTGTTTATCAGTGTGTTTTTTCATTTTAATTTTAATTTTAATTTTGATTTACTGTTTATTTTTCAGCAATTTTAAATCCCTTCATCACCTCCAAATAATTGTAAATCAAGTCCAATTTTTCATCGGACAACGGAATTGAGTGCATTTTGCTGTTGTAGCGAAACGCCTGAGGATTTTTGATAAAGGCAAACATAAACTCTTTGCTTCTGTATTCGGTGATGTTTTGAGGGTAATTCAGTTCTGGTCCCAAATCCCCCCCCTCTTTGTTTACCGAATGACACTTCATACACATCTTTTCATAGAGTTTGAATCCATTGGACAACAGGCTGTCTTCCTTCACTTTTTGTGGCAGCAGTTTGTCGTAGTTGAAGCCTATCAACTCTACCCTCATTGAAGTCACACCATACGGATTGATCAAATCCTTGTTCGGCTCATCAGTTTTCCACGTCACATAATAGGGCGGAATTCTTTTGCGTATGCTATCGGGCCATGCCTTCAAATCTTCCTCACCTTGATGGGTAATGTAGCCTTCCTCATGAAGTGCATTAACCAAAGGTATAGAAGGTTTGTATCCATCTGTGCAGACAAATGTAAGCTGCAAATTGTCCATACCCTCGAGCTTCAAAGAGTCAATAATGGGCTTCAATGGAAAACCTCGAAAAGTAATGGGTTCGGTGAAAAAATTGTCAAATTCAATCAGAACAGTCGTGTCTTTGGAATAGTGTTTCACCTCATCTATGCTTACTTCAAAAGGAATTTCTCTTTTTTCAATCGTCTTCTCTATCGCTTTTGAAGCAGTATAAACAGTTTGGTTTTGAGTGCAAGCAGCAAAGAGAACAATTAGGAATGTAATGGAATAGAGTAGATTTTTCGACATTTTAGCAGTGATTTTGTTCTTCCAAAGCTACGGTTTTTTGTCCAAAATTTCCATTTGAATTGTTTCTAAAAGACTGTAAAAACAAAAAACCTGCAAACGCCATAGAAGCATTTGCAGGTTTTCTTTCCTCTTTTTTCTTGCGTCTAAAATCAATATTTCACCACCTTGCGTGTCAACTCATTGTCCTCTGTTTTGAGTTTCAAGAAATACACCCCAGAAGGAGCATCTTCTAATTGAACATCAAATTGGTTTTGACCACTCACGAGGTTCACAGTTCGACTTTGCAGCAATTGACCGACAGTATTGTAAATTTCTAAAGTAGTCGTCAAAGACTTCAATGCCTCTATCTTCACTTCAAAATTACCGTAGTTTGGATTCGGAATCACCTGAGCATCAAAGCCAAAATCCTGCAAAGTTTCGATACCCGTCACACCATCTACTTCAATATTGTCAATAAACAAGTTGTTGCCTCGACGATGCACATTCACAAAACGCACCAATACGGTTTGTCCTTCAAAAATAGACAAATCAATCGTTTCGGTTCGCCATTGAGTAGCAGTTGGCACAAAAGCCCCCGATTGATTCGGCACTGTGTTCAGTTCTTCCCGTTCTTTGTCATATACCGTAAAAGTCTGAGTACTTCCACAAGCTTGCACCTCCACAATTAAGCGGTTGAACTGATTGTTGCTCTTGCCCGTACTTGCCACCTCAAAACTTAGACTTGCATTGACAATCGTTGTCAAATCCAATTCCATCGTCATATTATCCCTCGAATTGAAGGAAGCACTCAAATTGTTTTCAATCCACATAGCACCGCTATGTCCTGCCAAACCCAAACGATGCGCCCACAAGAGTCCATCTTCTTGAGGATTTTCGATATATACTTTCTTTGTATCCAAGGTTTGATTGAAGTTTTCGCTAATAGGATAGGTATAGTTTTCGAGAATCGTAGCAGGAATGTCAATCAATTCGGCATCAATACAGCCCAAATCATCGGTCACAATCAGTACATACGTACCCGCACTTGCATTCTGCAAACTAGGCGTTGTGATGCCATTGCCCCAATCATAATACACTGTGCCTTCGCCACCTGTAATACTTACTTCAATGCTTCCATCATCCGAATCAGAACAAGAAGCAGGTTTCACTTCAATATCTGCAATACCCAAAGCAGAATTGATGACCGCCTCCACACTTCGTCTGCAAAAAGTGGCATCCGTCACCAAAGCTCGATAAACACCTCCATCCAAAAACTCCAATTTGTCGGTCGTTGCGCCATTTTCCCACAAAATATTATAAGGTTCTACACCACCCGAAATCACCAATTCCACACTTCCATTGCTACCCGATTGACAGCCAATATCACTGATAATAGTTTCTACTTCAAAACTATTCTCTGCATAATTGACCATATCAATTTCCCAAAGTCCACGCCCATAAGTAGCCGCCCGAAGCTTGCCATCACAGGGCAATAGTTCCAATTCTGCTACCCGCACATTCGGAAAACCGTCCATCAAAGGAGCCCAATCTTCCATCGTATTGTCTTTGTAATACACCCCTACGGTCATTCCCACATAGATGGTTTCTTCGCTACCGCCTTGATAAGCAACTGTCAAAGCAGGAATCTCAGGCAATGTTCCCGAAATTTCCGTCCAAGTATTCCCCGCATCTTCCGACATAAAAACGCCTCTTCCCTGAGCCGTCCAAAGGATTTCAGGATTAGATGGATGTATCGCTATTCCTGACAAAAAACCACGTCCACTCACTCCAATGGTTTTCCAATTTTCACCACCATCTTTGGTCACAAACAATCGGTTGCCATCACTCGCATAAATGTAATTGTCGGCATCAGAAGGAGCAGCTGCAATAAATTCCATAGTGCTACCAGAAGTCAATATACCAGAAATATTCTCCCATGCAGTGCCTCTATTCGTTGTTTTCCAAACACTTTGATAACCTGCATAAAAGACATCGGGTTTGGTAGGATGTTGAATATAGGGCGTTGTCCAATTCCCACTTTCACCCGTAGTAGAAGAACTGATAAAACCACTATCTTGCCCATTGTCATACCTCCGAATTGTCCCGTTCTGATAGGAATAAGTGCGCCAATTTTCGTTGGTATAGTCCACAATACATTCCATACCATCGCCTCCGCCAAAGTCTTGCCACTCAGTGCCTTGATATAGCATCGTTCCGTTGTCCTGCGAACCAGCCAAAATGATGTTGGGGTTAGTTGTCGAGCCGCCCATTCGATAATATTCAGTGATTCCAAGCCCATTGCTGATGCGTGTGAAACTGCTACCCGAATTCGCAGAACGATAAAGTCCTCCATCTGATGCTACATACAAATCACCTGTTTGTGGGTGAAACTCTATATCGTGAATATCCACATGCACCCAGTCCCCTCCTGCAAAATTGATGTTCTGCCAACTATCGCCTCCATTGTTGGAACGAAGTAGTTCTACTTCTCCAAGAAATACTTGGTTGGGATTAGTAGGAGAAACCGCTAATGCCAAATCATACCAACTCTGTCCTGAAAACAAGCCAGGATCCTCATTCCCTCTTAGTTCAAAGCTCAATCCTCCATTCGTTGAACGGTACAAACCTCTGAAAGTATAACTCAATGCACTGTCAAATTCGTTTCGGTTTCTACCGATGACGATATAAACATAATCGGGATTCGCTGGCGTGACTGCAATCATTTTCCGACCAATACCTCCTGTTGGCAGTCCTTCTGTAACGTGCGTCCAAATAACCCCGCCATCTACGGATCGCAAAAATCCTGTGCCACCATTGCCGCAAGCATATACTGTATTGAAGTCACCAGGCTTAAACAAGATGTCTTCAATCGTTCCTGTAATCATTCGCTCCCAATTATCCCCAGCATCCTCAGTGCGGTAAAGACCAAATGAGGTGGCAGCCAATATGATATCGGGATTTTCAGGATTCATCAATAGCTCATTGATAAACTGTCCATCACCCGTAGTAGGCAATACCACTTCCCAATCAATACCTGCATTGGTAGTTTTCACAATTCCAAAAGAGGGTGACGTAGCACCGTTTCCATCGCCATCGCCTGTTGCCATATACATAATGTCGGGGTTGGCCGGATGAATCACCATATCCGAAACCCCCAAACTCGGTAAATCGTCAGTCGTTGGATTCCAACTGTTTCCCGCATCTCTCGAACGCCACAATCCCCCACTCGAAGAACCTCCGTACAAAATACTATTATTAGTAGGATGAAAAGTGATACTATTTAGTCGTCCAATTCCTGTTGAAGTAGGCAACACGGGGCCTATGTGCGTCCAAGCCACTTGACTTTTTTTCGTCTGGTTTCTTTTTTGATAATCCTGCACTTCCTGTGCTTCATGGCTACGGTGAATGTATCCTTTTGTATCAGTATAGGGCATCACCAATTTTTTCCATCGGTGAAACTGTTTGAACCCCTTTCCCTTCTGGTATTCTCTATCACCCCAATATGCATTGAAGGCTGCTTCTACTTCAAATACATTTACATTGGGTTCACACATCAATTCAACCCAATCCTTGCCGCTTTCCTCTTGTGCATAAACTACTGTTAAACAAGCACACAGCAATACTAAAAATAATAATTGTTTCATAGGAATTATTTTGATTAATCCAGTTCTAATTTTGGCAGGAATGTAAAAAAAAATTACGTCTGAAAAAGTCTTTTCTATATCAATCTATATATCATTCAAACACAATCGTCAGCCATTAGACAGAGTAAACTTTTGTTTGAACTTCGGATGTGTGTAACAGAATAGTTCTATTAATGTTACAAAAAAATGTACTATTTGGAAAAACAAGTTTTTTTTTGCAATATGCACGACAAACATCACCCAAAAAAAGATTTTTAAGCAGTCTTACTAAAAAAAGTGACCTTCAATATAAATATTCGTCTTAAATTTGAGTTGAGTGTAGTGATTTAAAGATTTTTGAGGGTAGGACATTAGTTGCAAAACTTGTCCTACCTTTTTTTTTGCCTATTTTTCAAGGACTGAAAAAATATCCCCTTCCTCTTTCGTTAATTCTGCTAAAGTAGTTGATCCCTTCACATCCGTCACTTCAATAGTCAATGGTCCAAGTTTATGGCTACCTGCAATTTTTGCCCCCGTAGAAAGAGTTTTCCAATCTTCCCAAGTAGCAGAAACGCCTCCAAGCGGAATAATTTTCACCCACATTTTGTAGCTTTTCGGCAAACCATTTTCATCCAATATCCACAAATAAGAATCTCCTGGCGTAACCCCTCCCGATGCATAAGTAATCATCAATCCATCTGAGCCATCTTCAAGTTGTACGATGCTGCGGCTTGTGCCGTTGTCGAATACCTTAGCAGGAGCATTGAGCCAAAAAGAATCATTTGCCCAATATCCCCAAGCCTCTTGTACCAATTTGTCATTTTCGCTTTTATCTGCAATCGCTTCTCCCGCTTTGTAGGCAACTCCTGTGACTTGATGCAAGTTGATCAATACCACATAGTCTTCCCAAACAACCTTTGTAAAATGTCGCTTTTTGTCCCAAACAAACCCATGCCTTCCTGCAAATCCCCAACTAATTGCACCTGTGCTATCCCAAGCTGTTTTATTGATGGCAGTCCATACTTTTTGTGCTAATTGGTCTGCCTCTGGTCCTGTTTGTCCTTTTGGAAGCGGTTCATTTTTAACCCAATACAGCACCAACATTGCAGCAATGAGTATGCCTAAAAAAATACCGATTCTCTTGAGCCATTTGAATTTTTTGGTAGAAGCCATGGGATGTTTGTTTAAAATTTTGATTTTATACATGACAAAATAGACAAGATTTGTGGAATTTGCGAATTTATGCTTCAATTCTTGTTTTTTTCAAGCCCGCCATTCACGAAAAAACCCTAACTTTGATAAAAAATACCCGCATGATATTTTTAGATTTTGAAGCTCCTATTGCCAGTTTGTATGAACGGCTGCAAAAAGTAAAAGAAATTGAGTCCACTGAAAAAGTGAATTTAGACAGTGCGATTAGCGACTTAGAGAAAAAAATTGAAGTAGCTAAGCACAAGGTTTACAAAAACTTAACTCGTTGGCAAAGGGTTCAACTTTCTCGGCATCCTGAACGCCCTTACACGCTTTTTTATATCCAAAATATATGTGAAAATTTCACCGAATTGCATGGTGATCGATTGTTTGGCGATGATAAAGCCATTGTAGGTGGTTTTGGGAATTTGGATGGTCAGACAGTGATGTTCATTGGACATCAGAAAGGAAAGGATACCAAAAGTCGCCAATATCGGAATTTTGGCATGGCGAATCCAGAGGGATACCGCAAGGCACTGAGATTGATGAAAATGGCAGAAAAATTCAATAAACCCATTGTTTGTTTTATGGATACGCCTGGCGCATACCCTGGCATTGAAGCCGAAGAAAGGGGTCAAGCAGAGGCGATTGCCCGCAATATGTATGAAATGGCACAATTAAAAGTGCCTGTCATTTGTATCGTTATTGGAGAAGGTGCTTCGGGAGGTGCGATTGGCATTGGTGTAGGTGATCGAATTGCGATGCTCGAAAATACTTGGTATTCTGTTATTTCGCCTGAGTCTTGTTCTTCTATTTTGTGGCGAAGTTGGGATCATAAAGAGAAAGCAGCTGAACAACTCAAATTGACAGCACCAGATATGAAAGAATTGGGATTGATAGATGAAATCATTCCTGAACCATTGGGCGGAGCGCACAACAATCCTATTGTTACAGTAAAAACGGTGAAAAGTTATATCAAACAGCAATTGGCTTATTTGATGCCGATTGAACCCAAAGTATTGGTCAAAAAACGCATTCGCAAATTTGGAGCGATGGGAAAAGTAGAGATTATCTAAGACCCATTTTTTTGCATAATTTTCTTAAAATTTAGAAATGGGAATATAAAACAAATTCCATAAATACCTGATTGCAAGTCACTTTTTAATTTTCATTCATTGCTTATCATTCTTTGATTCCATGCTAAACAAACTGCAAAAATTTTTCTACTTTCACCACCTCAAAAGTCGCTTGAAGCGACATGGGGTGCGGCATCAAGTGGTTAACTTTCAAAAAGCAAAGTATGTGGGCATTGCGTTTGACGGAACAGATGAATATGATGTGACTGCAGTCCTAAACTATGTTCACAAACTGAAAAAACGCAATTTGAAGGTAAGCATGTTGGGTTTTGTGGATGCCAATAAAATGAGTGAAAACATGAGCTATATGGCTTTTTCACGCAAAGAAATCAATTGGTACCATAAGCCAACCCATCACCATCCGATGGAGTTTACAGGCAAAGAGTTTGACATACTCATCAATGCACATACTTCCGAATCTCCTCCATTGGAGTACATTGCCACTTTTTCGAATGCAAAGTTTAGAGTAGGTCCTTATTTGGAGGACGATAAAACCTATTGTTTTGACCTGATGCTTCGTACAAAAAACGATGATTTAATAGATTTTTTAGAAGAAGTCGACCATTATTTAGAAATCCTTGACCGCTTATGAACCCTCAATTATCAGGCGTTGGAGTCGCCTTAGTTACTCCTTTCCAACAAAATGGCAGCATTGACTTTGTTGCCTATCAGCGATTGATCAACTATGTCATTGAAGGCGGGGTAGATTATGTCGTTGCGCTTGGCACAACGGGTGAATCACCCACGTTGTCGATGCAAGAGAAATATGAAGTATTGGACCGCACAGTTGAATTTGTAGCCAAACGAGTTCCTGTAATCGGTGGTTTTGGTGGCAACAATACCGATGCCGTTCTGAAGAGCATCAAGGGCTATCACTTCAACGGTATTGATGCTATTCTTTCCGTCAGCCCTGCTTATAGCAAACCTACACAAGAGGGTATTTACCAACACTATAAAGCCATTGCAGCCATCACTCCCTCACCTGTTATTCTCTACAATGTGCCAGGTCGAACTGGCTCAAATATGACCTCAGAAACTACGCTTCGTTTGGCACGAGATTTTTCAAATATCATTGCCATGAAAGAGGCATCTGGCAATTTGGTGCAGTGCATGGAGATTGTGAAAGACAATCCTCGTGAAGATTTTTTGGTGGTTTCGGGAGATGACATCATCACCTTGCCGATGATTGGGTTTGGCATGGACGGTGTTATTTCGGTCATTGCCAATGCTACTCCAAAAAATTTTTCGGACATGGTTCATGCCGCTTTGAAGGGAGATTTTGCGATGGCTCGCCGATTGCACTATCAATTGTTGGAACTCACGCAGTTGATTTTTGCAGAAAACAACCCAGGAGGGGTGAAAGCTGCTTTGAGTGTTTTGGGCATTTGTGACGAATATTTCCGTTTGCCTGTTGTGCCTGTGAGCAGCGCATTGAAGGCGAAGATTGAAGCGGCAGTGCAGCAATTATAATAGTTCTACTTCTAGTCGAACAGGCTGATGGTCACTGTATTGAAAATCCACATCAATCCCTTTCACAGTTTCCACACGGATGTTGGGCGACACCAAAAAATAGTCAATCACCGTCGTAAAAGTGCTGTCTGGTGCATACGCTTTTCGTAGGCTGCGATTGGTAGCCATTGTGCCATCATACACCCATTTCCAGCCCGCTTCGGGATAGTTTTCGGGAGATTTGATGCTTGTACCAGGAATCATGCCTTTTTTCACAAATTGATAGGGGTCAAAATCGGGCGGAATTTGGTTCCAATCTGCACCCACAATCACATAATTAGTGCCTGAACGGAAAGAGATAATTATCTGTCTATCAAAACATAACTAATGGTTAAAACAAACGAACTTTTTCCTTCAATTTTTATATTCTTATAGCAACTTGATGTTAATTTATTAGGAATTTATTGAAGGTATTGATATATGGGGAAACTTTAAAAAATTCATCTGTTTAAGTATTTAGTTACGTTTTGACATTCAATTAGTTAAGAGTTTTCGTTCAAGCACTAATTACCTTTTTTGTATTCTGTTACCAAAATATCTTTGAGGTATTCCATCTGTTGTTTTTTCAACTTTCCGCCCTTGTCATACGCCGAATTGTGGCTATTGATGATTACCAACTGCTGACTACTGCCTTCTACTTCAAATCGTTGAAACAAAAAACACCTGTCTAACATATAAAGGGATGTGGGCCAATCGTAATTTCCAGGAAACTGAAATCGGGTGTTTTCTGAGGATTTAAAACGGCTGTAGGTCGCAATTCCACTGTGAATACCACCCAACGGTTCGGTGAAAGGAATCGGAATAAACTGCACCAAAAAATTGGTCGCAAAGGCATGGTAATAGTTGGGTAAAGCAGTTTCAATGGTTTTCAATTCATTGGTATAATGACTTCGCTGTGCGCTGCTGTCAACCTCCTGCAATAGGATAAAATCTGCCGAATGTTGCTGCAATGTTTCGACAATTCCCTGCATATTTTTCTCCACCCACTTGACTTTAGGATGCACCATTTTACCCCCATCATAAAAAAAATCGGACTCTGCTCCCAGTCCTCCATAGCCAATATTCCATATCAAAAAGCTCAGTTTTTTGGACGATTCAACCACCACTTCCACCTGTGAATCAATGGGTTTGTGTTGTACAACCGTTTCTTTTACATCGGGTTGATAATCCGTTAAACCCGCATGAATCAGCAGTCCACCCAATATCAATCCCACCGCCCCTACAATCAATAAACCTACTTTGAAGACAAACTGCAATATTTGAAACATGGCTGCGTGTTTTTGGTGTTGAAAAAAAATCAAGGATGCAAAAGTAAGTAGTATAATGAAACTAAAACGAAAAAAACGCTTCATAACCAAACTCTATATAATTTCAAATTGGGCAGCTAATTTTTGGACTTGGAAAATGGAAGGTTTCAAATTGAACTATTGATTTGGTATTCCATACAAATTCTAAATTTCTGTTCCTGAAAAGTCTTCTCTTTCCAATATCTCCGAGGATTGCCGCACATAAAGCAGGAACAGGGTTTTGGCGTATTGATGACCTTCTTACTGATGGGTTCATCTTCAATGCTCCACGCTCTGCCCCAATAATTTTTCCGTTTGTTCAACAATCTTGCTCGGTGATGCCTTCTAATGGCTCTTTGGTAGGTTTTCAATGCAGTTGTGTTTTTTTTTAAGGATTTCCTTCAACTCCAAAAATAAACTATTTCAGTACATATTATTTCACTGTAAGGTTTTTTTAGGACGACTCACCCTAAACCTTAACCGTCCCATCCTTATACAATTCCAAAGCCTGTCCCAGTATCTCTTCAATCAATTCCACTTCCAAATCCTCTCTCGGATTCACCCTCAAAATCTTCATTCTCGACCGATTCCCCTGCTCCAAAAGTCGATGTTCAATTCGATTTCCCTCCACAATTCCGATGTAAGGTTCACCCGTTTTTTTGTCTGTCCACAAATAGCAAAACATCTTTTGTTTGTAGCAAAAAAACGGCATTCGATACTTCCATGCAGCGGTAATATTTACATCCAAATCTAAAATAATGGACTTCAATGCCAAAAAGCAACTTTTTGTGGGTTCTTCTAAATTGGCGTAAAATTCTTCTATGGGTTTAAGCATTATTTATGGAGTTTAACTTTCAAAAATTTCTCTTTCACTCTTAAAATTCGTTCTAAATCAATTTTCTATGACTTAAAGCTCAAACTCCACCCAATCCAATCTCGTTATATCTCGTTGACTTCCTTCATTGCGAAACACAAAAAACAAATCCCCCATTGAAGTATCAGCAGGCACCTCAATTGGCATCGCCAAAGTCTCCAGTTCTGTACCTTCCTTTACATTCACCACCACATTGCCCAGTAGAGGCCCATCTGCACTCCCCAAATGTAGTTCTACACGACCGCCATCCACATCATTTTTGTCCACCATCAAATTCAGTTTCAATTCCTTCACATCTGTCAAGTCAATGTCTTTGAAGCAGATAAAAGCACCATTTCGCAAACGTTGAACCGATTGATACGACTTCCAAGGATCACGATTTGGTAGGGCAATATTGGTACTATCATAACTTTCTGCTTGTATCTTTGGATGGCGCAGCATGAGTGTTTCAAAAACCGTATTGCAAGCGATTCCGTCGACTGCTACATCTGTGTAAGACGCATTGAAGTAATAAGTACCATTTTCGCCCTTTTCCAAATGTTTCTTTGCCGTATAAGTACCTTGCAGGGGAGTCGGTGCTTTTTCACCTTCCTGATTGGCCAAACCCAAGATATAATCTGCAATCGTCAAAGCCTCGTCTAAACTCAAAGCAGGATTTGCAGACATCACCTGTTCACCCCAAGCACCATTGCCACCTTTGATAATTTTTTCGGAAAGGTACATTTGTCTTCCTTTCATATCCTTGTAGCGTTTCCCCACCATTTTGTAGCTCGGTCCCACGGACTGCTTCTCTACATTATGGCA
This sequence comes from Chitinophagales bacterium, assembly GCA_041392475.1. Lineage (NCBI taxonomy): Bacteria > Pseudomonadati > Bacteroidota > Chitinophagia > Chitinophagales > Chitinophagales bacterium. The sequence continues at coordinate 878,098 of JAWKLZ010000002.1, forward strand.
TGATAGGCAGTTATTTGCCTCAATCAATTGCTGCGCCAATACAGCTCCCGAAGCCTTTTGGTGTCCTTTCGCAATTTCCGTTTTGTCCGTTCCCTCCTTCAAAAAATCAAAGTTCACCACCAAACGTTTGCCATCAATCACCTCATCCTCCGCATCTTCAATCTTGATTTGGTATTGAATCGGGCGGTTGTCCCAATAAAACGTACGGTTGCCTGCAATCTGCCATTCAAGACTTGGACTATCATTGCCAACCTTGATTTCCGTTCTCGCAAGAGCCGTATTGCCTTTAGAGTCAGTCACTTTTAGAAGAGGCCTGTAAACACCCGCTTTTTGGAAGGTGAATTGAGGATTCGCTTCAAAGGATTGAAACTGAGATTCGGAGTCGAATTTCCACGCAAAAGTCAATTCATCTCCATCTGCATCCTTGCTTTTTGCAGATGAAAACTGAACAGTCAAAGGTACACCACCTGTCTTTTTATCTACTTCAATGACCGCCTTTGGAGGAATATTTCCTCGATGGTAGTCAATACGAACCAGACGGGCATCTTCGTTTTTGGAGAACCAAAGCGAACCATATTCTAACAGATAAATACGCCCATCTTTGGCAATCAGCATGTCCATGATATTGTTGAATTCAGTGTTGGGCATGAAGGTTTCCATACCTTTATAGTCCCCTTCTGCATTCATAGTCACAGGATTGATCCAACCCCGCATCCAATCGTAGGCAAACAATTTGCCATCATAATAATCGGGAATTTTGTACTCCCCTGTGTAGTTCTCTGCATGATAAACAGGACCTGCCATTGCATTTCTGCCTCCCTTGCCGACCAGTGGAAATTCTTTGGATTTGGCATAGGGATACCAAATAAAAGCTTTTTGGGCAGGCGGTAAGTTTTGAATGCCTGTGTTGTTGGGGGAATCGTTGAGAGGATTTTCGGCGTCATTTTTTTCACCCGAAGTTTTGGTCGCAAAATCATAGCGGTAATACGCCTTGTTATCACCCACAAACAAAGGCCAACCAAAAAAGCCCGCTTTTCGTGCCTGATTTATCTCATCGTGTCCTCTTGGGCCTCGGTTTTCGCCATCTTCACCCGCATCAGGTCCTACTTCTCCCCAATACAAATAATCGGTGCGGCTGTCAATCGAAATGCGGAAAGGATTGCGGCAACCCATCACATAAATTTCGGGGCGACCTTTTGAGCCATCCTTCGGAAACAAATTACCGTCTGGAATGGTGTAGGTGCCGTCTGCTTGTGGGGTAATTCTCAGAATTTTGCCCCGCAAATCTTGGCTGTTCGCACTCGAACCCCTTGCGTCAAAAGGCGCACGTCCAGGACGACCATCCGAAGGGCTAAATCCGTTTGACTCAAAAGGATTGGTATTGTCGCCTGTCGATAAAAACAAATTGCCGTGGGTGTCAAACTCTACAGAACCTCCTACGTGACAACATTCGTCACGCTGTACTTTCACTTCTAATAGCACTATTTCCGACTCCAAGTCTATTTTGCCATCCACAAACTCAAAGCGAGACAATAAATTGACTGGCTCCTCTCCTTTCGGCGAATAATATAGGTAGAGCCAATGATTTTCGCTGAAATTGGGGTCGAGTGCAATGCCTTGCAAACCGTCTTCTTGTTCGGTGTGAACATCAAGGTGGTTGATTATTTTGCTGTCTTGCAAAGCAGGATCATAGAGTTTGACATTTCCTTTGCGCTCTGTAAAAATAATTTTGCCATCGGGCAGGATATCAAGTTCCATTGGTTCTTCCAAAAAATCATCTAAAACCACTTTCGCAAAACGTGCTTCATCGGGCAGTCGGTGTGATTTCGCTTTGCGGTAATCCAGTTTTCGATCCTTGCCCATCGCATACAAAATGCCTTCCCAGCAGTGTTTCAACAAGTTTTCATCACTAAAGCCTTCCATTGTATGCCCCAATGCGGTATAAAAAGCCCGCCCGCCATCATACTCGTGCCACCAAGCCATCGGGTGATTGTCGCCATTCTTCCCGCCTTCATAAGAAGATTCATCAATCTTCATGATTACATTGATATCTTCACTGATATTTTTGAAGTTGTACCATTCGTGGGTCAATTTCCACGGATTCGGCAAGTGTTTGCAGGAAGCGTGATTGGGGTCTGTTACGACCAAATTAGCATCTTGTATTTTTGGATGGCTATCGAAATAAGCTCCTACCATTTTGCCATACCATTCCCAATTGTATTCGGTATCGCTTGCAGAATGTATGCCCATATAACCACCGCCCGCCTGTATGTAGCGTTCAAAGTCAGCTTGTTGTTTGAAGTCCAATACATCTCCTGTTGTATTCAAAAACACCACTGCTGCGAATTGCCGCAAACTATCTTCTGTGAAATAATCGGCATTTTCAGTTGCTACTACTACAATATTATTGTCTGCGCCCAATTTTTGAAGGGCAGCTACTCCTACTTCAATCGAAGCATGGCGAAATCCTGCTGTTTTGGAAAAAACGAGGATTTTATTTTCTGGTTTGAAAACGTCTGAAGGATGGTTATAGCTGCAATTGGAGAAAAATAGGCAGCAAGACATAAGGGAAAAAATGGAAAGTAGTCGTTTGGTCATAGTGTTTGTTTTTTACGATGACCAAAAATAGTGAAAAAAAGATAAGGTTTGCGGCTAAATCTAATTAGAATATCTTACTTGGTCTATGGACATAATTTTCGCTCAAATATTTAGACCGCACAACAGGGTCGTCAGCAGCTTCTTGAGGCGTTCCTGCAAAAAACATATTTCCTTCACTTAAAATATACACTCTCTCGGTAATAGCTAAGGTTTCATGTACGTTGTGGTCGGTAATGATAACTCCAATACCTTTGAATTTTAGTTGGGCAACAATTTTTTGGATGTCTTCTACTGCAATCGGGTCAACTCCTGCAAAAGGTTCGTCCAATAGAATAAATTTGGGATCAACAGACAATGCCCTTGCAATCTCTGTTCGCCGTCGTTCTCCACCACTCAATACATTACCTGGGCTGTCTTTCACATGCTCCAAGCTAAATTCGTCCAAGAGCGTAGCCAATTTTATTGCCTGCTCTTTTTTGGTCAGCGTCGTCATTTCCAGCACTGCGGCAATGTTGTCCGACACCGAAAGGCTGCGAAAAACGGAGGCTTCTTGCGGCAAATATCCAATGCCCAATCTGGCTCGTCTATACATCGGAAGATTGGTAATCTCTTGTTTGTCCAAAAAAATACGCCCACTATCGGGTTTTATCAAGCCTACAATCATGTAAAAATTGGTGGTTTTGCCAGCACCATTAGGTCCCAATAAACCCACAATTTCGCCTTGTTGTACTTGTACGGATACTTTATTGACAACAGTTCGTTTGCCGTATTTTTTGACCAAATTTTCTGAACGGAGTAGCATGGGAATGACGGTTGAATTGTTTGATTGCTAAATTGCTGAGCAATTCCAATAATATAAGTTCCTCAATAGCATAAAGACTTTTGTAGTTTTCTGTTGATAGAATATTGATTTTCTTACTTCTGATACATTTTTTAAGTGAAACTACAAAAGTCTAAATCGGGATTTTATTTTATTTGGTATTACTGAAACATTACTGTCAATAAAAATAACGAATTGAAGTAGAATAAAGTTGGTTCTTCCTATTTTTCTTGTCTTTCTTTTCTCTGCAATTCCATCAACTTAATTTGCTGCAAATAAGTATAATCCGCCAATGATTTTGCAATCACAAAACCATAAAAGCCATCCAAAAAACCTCGCCTCAACCAATAAATGGTGAGGAACTTAATAAAGGGTTTGAAGAAAATAATCAGCCAATTGGTTCTTTTGCCTTGCTCAAACAAATACTTTGCTGAAGCAGATGTTAAACTATTGACCGACTTGATTCTATCTTCAATATTGTCATCGGAATAGTGCAACAAATCTCCCTTCAATTTTCCCAAACTCGCTCCTTCAATAGGTTCAATGCGGTCGTGAGGAGTTGTGCCAGTACACACGGCTTTTCGGCGGTCAAAAAAGCGCATTTTGGGGTCGGGATACCATGCACCATATCGAATCCACTGCCCTCCAATACCATTCAAACGGTTTACCGTATAGCAGTCATATTGCCAATCTCTTTTTGCAGTCAATATACTTTCTTCCAATTCTTTAGACACACATTCATCCGCATCCAAAGCCAAGATACAATCGTATTTTGCCTGCTCAACTGCAAAGCCTCTCTGCTCAATATAGCCTTCAAAGGGATGCTCCAAAATACGTGCGCCTTTAGATACTGCAATCGCCACTGTATCATCGGTAGAATATGAATCCACCACCAAGATTTCATCTGCAATATGCTGCACCGAATCCAAGCACCGAGCAATATTGACAGCCTCATTGAAGGTAATCACCACAACGGACAATTTTTGCGTGTTGATGTGTTTGTGTGTTAAAGTGTTGATGTTTTGTTTGTGTTAAGGTGTTATGTTTTTTTGTGTTGAAACAGTGTGGTATTGATACTCAAAATTTTATTCCTTTGTATTCCCTCTATCTGTCTCTCCATTCAAAAATTTCTCTATGCTTTTGTGCCTCCATGCTCTAATACCAAACTATACCAACTAACTTCTAACAATTCAATTAAGTGTCATTGATTGCTTAATTTTGCAGTTCAAAAGTAAACAAAAAAAACATGACTCAAAATAAACAATCTTGGATAGAAGTAGCTCCCAATTCTGATTTTTCAATACACAATCTTCCTTACGGAATTTTTGAAGTAAAAGGGCGAGGACCAAGAGCAGGTGTAGCGATTGGAGATTCCATTTTGGACTTATATGCAGTAGCTCGTTTGGGTTTGTTGGATGATTTGAACATTCCTTCCTCTGTTTTTCAGCAATCAGTTTTGAATGATTTCATTGCATTGGGGAAAGCCTATTGGACGAGTTTGCGGGCAAGATTGACCGAACTTTTATCGGCTGACAATCAAGAATTGAGGCCTCATACAGATAGCGTTTTGGTGGATAGACATTCGGCTAAAATGCATCTGCCTGTGAATGTGGGTGATTATACTGATTTTTATTCGAGCAAAGAACACGCTACTAATGTGGGAATCATGTTTCGTGGTGCTGACAATGCGCTCATGCCCAACTGGAAACACCTACCTGTGGGCTATCATGGTCGGGCTTCTTCCATCATTGTGTCTGGAACACCTGTTCGCCGCCCCAAAGGTCAAACAAAAGCAGCAGATGCAGAGACTCCGACTTTTGGCCCTTCTCGTTTATTGGATTTTGAACTGGAAACGGCGTTTATTGTCGGAAAAAATACAGCTTTGGGTGAGTCTATTCCAATTGCAGAAGCAGAGGATGCCATTTTTGGGGTAGTTTTGTTCAATGATTGGTCGGCTCGGGATATTCAAGGTTGGGAATATGTGCCATTGGGTCCTTTTTTGGGCAAAAGTTTTGCATCTTCTATCTCACCGTGGATTGTGACTATTGAAGCACTTGCTCCTTTTAGAATTGAAAATTATCCACAAGACCTGCCTGTTTTACCTTACCTTCAATCACCTGCCAACAAGCGATTTGATGTGAATCTGGAAGTGGCTATCAAACCCAAAAACAGCGAGGAAAAGGTGGTTTGTCGTTCCAATTTCAAATACATGTACTGGAATATGCCGCAGCAATTGGCACATCATACGGTCAATGGCTGCAATATGAAAGTGGGTGATATGTGTGGTAGTGGAACGATTAGTGGCACAACGCCTGATAGCTTTGGTTCGATGCTCGAACTGACTTGGAGAGGTGCAAACCCAATGGAAATGCCCGATGGATCTACCCGTAAATTTATCAATGATTACGATACAGTCATTATGCGGGGTTTTGCAGAAAAGGACGGGGTTCGGGTTGGTTTTGGAGAAGTGAGTGGAGAGGTGTTACCTGCTGTTTAGGGGTTAGATACAAGATTTTAGACAAAAGATGTTTTGTTCGCTCAAGTGTAGATGCTTGAGCGAAGTCCTTGTAGCAAGCCTCTTGACTTGCAGAGAGGTGTGGACACTCCAAACAAGGGTTTTGTTTAAGTCGAGAGCCTTGAATAGGTACTAAATATTCAGTTTTGTACTCCCTCAGTCGTACTTACCATTTGACTATTTTCTCTACCCTATTTTTGTCTTCTGATTGCAGGGAGACATAATAAATACCTTTGGGCAAGGCTCTTAAGTCAATTGAAGGATTGGAGGAATCAAAAAAAGTTTTTTGCAGTAATTTCCCTTCAATGTCAAATATTTGTACAGATTGCAGTTCTTTTTCTGTTTTTATATATACAAAATCCTTACTTGGGTTGGGATAAAACTGAACCAATGTATTGAGTGAATTTTCTTCAATGGCCACCGTTTCACCTTGCCAACTTGAGCCAGCATTGAGGATGCTTTGATTGTTGTCATCTTGTATAAAAGCGATGATGTATATTTGTTGCTTGTTCCAATCCTCTTGAAGTGAATAAGTGTAGTTATAACTAACCGATTCTCCGACTTTTGCAGGGGTGAAAGGAATACCTTCCCAGCCACCTAATGTTTGCCTAAAAACATTGTAGAGTTTGGTTTCCATCCCTTCAAAGGGAGGTTCGTATTCAACTGTTTTTTCAACGACTACGACTCTCAGGCGAAAATGACTACTTGGAATAATCTGGTTTACTGTCTGTACTTCAATATTAACGCTTCTTTGGTGATTCGCTTCGATTGTTTCTAGCACTTCTATCTTCAATGGGCTGATACTACCTGTATATTGTTGAAGGGTAGCATTGGGAAGGATGTCATAATCTGGAGCAGGGCCAGATGGTGAAAACTTGCCGAGAAGATGCAGGGTCGGTGTTCCTTGTATTTGATAATAGTTGGCTCGTTCTTCTGCTTCTTCTTTATTGGCTTGGTAAAAAATATCGTCAGGAATAGGAGTACTGACGTGATAAACGATGTGATATGCGTCAATGTCTTCGTATTCCAATAATATGTTGTCGTGAAAAGTAGGATGTCGAAAAATACAGGGAGGACAATACGTATTGGAGAATTCTTCGAGTAGTATATACCGCTTGTTTTGCTCTTGAGCATAAACAAAACTGCTAAAAATGAATAGTAAGACGAAAAGTGAAAATATTTTTTTCATTTGTATAAATAGAATTATAAATTTGTATTATCAAATCAAATGCCACTTTAGGAAATTTGTCGAGATAGTGACTAAAATATTTTTTAGCTAAATAGTGTATTCTTATATTTTTTTACAAGTTATGTTGAAAATATGTGTGTGATTACTTAAATTGTGCTGTGAAGTTTTCTTGTCTTTTGCATAGCGCTACAATACTTAGAGTTATTCATTGCATTAGATTAATTTGACACAATATACATTCATTTAAAAAATTATTTTTCATAAAAGATTTACTAAACAAAATACTTTTTAAGACTTTATTGTAACACTTAAACTTTTACCAAACTAAATTAACATTATTATGACTAAATTAATTACTAAAAAATGGACGCTGCTATTTGCTTTGATAGTAGCATCTATTTGTTGTTTCCAACAAAATCTGTCTGCACAGTGTGCGGTTGGTGAAACGGGAGTTGACATTATTGTGGATACCAATGCAGGTTTTGCAGAGAATGAAATAGGGTGGACTTTATTAGATGGTACAGGAGGAGTTGTCAGTAGCTCAGACTGTGCTAGTGTAGCTACAGATATGGTAACAACTACTAGTGTATGTTTAACACTCGGTAGCACCTACACTTTTCAAGCCTATGATACATTTGGTGATGGATGGAATGGTAATACCGCTCAAATCTTAGGGAACGCCAATGGTAGTTTTGATGGATGTATTTATGTAGATACATTTAGTCCTAATGGCTTGAATCAAGCCCTTCCCCCATCTGCAGGAGCACAATGTTTTGCGGATGCCGATGGTTTTCCTAATGAAATGGAAGCAGAAATTGACTTTATTGCTGGTGCATTTGACAACATAGCTTTGACAGGAGCTTCTGTTCTAAATGATGGCTGTAGTTTGACTGATAGTGAAGTTCTGACAGTTTCCGTAGCAAACCTTGGCTGTAGCCCTGCTGTGGCTGCTGGAGATGCCGAAGTAACTGTTTCTATTACGGATGGACCGAATGGTCCTGTTGGCCCTATCACAGAAGCCTTACCTTCCATTGGAGCAGAAGGAACTGTAGATTTTTCATTGGCAACAACTTTCGATTTATCTACTCCAGGTACTTACACAATAGATATTAGTGTGGACTTCACAGCTGCCTCTGGTATTACAGATGTATCTTCTGGAGACAATGGCGTTGTGGGTGCTAGCATTAGCAGTTTAGCTTCTTTTGGTAGTATTGACGGTGATAGCCCTGCCTACGTAGAGAGTTTTGAAGCAGGTGATGGCGGTTGGACAGTGCTTGACCAAAGTGCGACAACTTCTACTATGGTATTGGGTACGCCTCCTGCGGGGCAAGTGAATATTAATAGCGCAAATGATGGTACACAAGCTTGGTTCTCTGACCTTTCACTTACCAATGATGCAACTGCACCTATTGATGAACAATACAATGCAGACGAAGCTATTTTCTTTTTATCTGGTTGTTTTGATATGAGTTGTATGACCACGGCTACTTTCTCTATTGATGTCAACTGGGATTGTGAAAGTGCTTTTGATGGTGCTTCTGTAAGTTTTAGCCTTGATGGTGGCGGCACTTTTACTCAATTGGGAGTTGGCTCTGACGGTACAAGTGGTGGAAATGGTACCAATTGGTACAATGATCCTGATATTGCTTCACACGATATATTTGGTCTAACCGATGCTCCAGGTTGGTCTGGCGATTGTGTGGGAACAGATACCAAGTGTAGTGCTATGAAACCAGGTGCTGTAAATGGCTGGTTGACTGCCACACACAACATTGACTTTTTGGCTGGTTCGCCTAGTGTGATTTTTGCTATCGTCTATACCTCTGATGGAAGTGTTCAAGATGGAGATGGTTTTGCTTTTGACAATGTGCAAGTAATAGGAAACAGTACAGATGCTGCTTGTATTGGTTGTTCTGATATCAATGCGTGTAACTTCGATGGCTCTGCGTATGATGATGGTTCTTGTGAGTATCTTACTTGTGCAGGATGTACAGATGCAGGTGCTTGTAACTACGATTCAACTGCAACTCTTGATGATGGTTCTTGTGATTATTCTTGCTTGGGTTGTACGGATATGAATGCATGTAACTATGATTCAACTGCAACCCTTGACGATGGTTCATGTGTATTGGGTACTTGTGGTGATGGTACTTGCGATATTGCTTGTGGTGAAGACATAGCAGGTTGTGTGGATTGCCTTAACACGGTATTGGGCTGTACAGATGCTGGTGCTTGTAACTACAATCCATCTGCAACAGATGATGATGGTTCTTGTGAATATCTTTCTTGTGCTGGCTGTACAGATATGACCGCTTGTAACTACAAATCATCTGCAACCATTGATGATGGTTCTTGTATATATGGTTCTTGTGGCAATGGCATTTGTGAGCCTTTCTGTGGCGAAACAGCTGCCAACTGTAATGACTGTGCTATTCGCTTAGGCTGTACAGATCCTACTGCTCACAACTACCGACCAAGAGCAAACCAAGATGATGGAAGCTGTTTGACCTGTAGCGATGGACTTCTCAATGGTGACGAAGTAGCGATTGACTGTGGTGGTGCAAAATGTCTGCCTTGTATTGAAGGCTGTATGGATGTAGCTGCTCACAACTACGATGCTACTGCACAAGTAGATGATGGTAGCTGCGAAACTTGTACGGATGGTATCCTAAATGGTGATGAAACTGCTATTGATTGTGGCGGTTCTTTGTGTGCTGTTTGTGGAGATGTTTGTGGAAGTGCTTTAGATATCTCTTGTGGTGATGTAGTGACAGGTAATACGGGTAACTTTACCAACACTGGAGCACCTGCTTTCTGCGGAACTACTCCTGGTACTGGTGGCGGTGTTTGGTACACCGTTGATGCGGCAGGTGAGGTCTTTACTGCAAGTTTGTGTGGTTCTTCTTATGACACCAAAATCAATGTGTACAGTGGTGATTGTGGAAGCCTAACCTGCGTAGGTGGAAACGATGATTTTTGCAGTCTTCAATCGCAAACAACATGGTCATCTGTTCCAGGCACAACGTATTACATCTATGTAAACGGTTTCTCAACAAATACAGGAAACTATAATTTGGATTTAAGTTGTACAGCGAACATTACCATTGAAGTAAACAACATTGTCGGAGTTTCTACGACTAACTCATCTGGCACAGGCTCTGTCATTGTAACAGTAACAAGCGGAATACCAAACTGTGCATTGACTTATTCATGGACGGGCCCAGGTGGTTACACTTCTACTACTAAAAATGCAACAGGCATTACGATGGCAGGTAACTATACCCTTACCGTGACGGATTGTAATGGCAATACACAAACAATTACTGTGACTGTTCCTACACGTGGTAGAGGTAGAGGTAGAAAAACCGAAGTGGTTGAAACAACTCAATTGATGGCTACTCCTAACCCATTTGCAAATCAAACTATGATTAGCTTTGAAGTAAATACTGAAGAGCGTGTGAGTTTGGATGTATTCGACATCAGAGGTGCAAAAGTGGCTACTTTGTTTGACGAAACTGCTGAAGCTGGTCAAAATTATCAATTACAATTTGGGGATGCGATGCCTTCTGGTACATACATTGCGAAATTGACAACTGCAAACGGTCATGTTCAACACATCAAGTTGTTCTTGACTAAATAGGAAATGTAAAAATACGAGCAGTACATTTTTTACAAAAAATGTACTTAGTAAGATTTTTTTGTAGATAAGAAACCCTGAGTTGATTTGAATCAACTCGGGGTTTTTGTTTTAATAAAGAATTTTATACGTTCTAAAATATAAACATAAACATGATTAAAAATAAAAATTTATATTTTATTAAAAAACTTAACGTATGCAAATTATCATCAGTACAAAAAAAAACCTGTTATCGGTCAAAAGTAGATTTGAATTAGTAGCAATTAATTGGAAAATTACTTTAAAAGTTCTATATTGGAGGTGGTTTTTTATAATTCCTATCAGAAGGATACTTTGAAAACCTGATTTACAATACTATAAACTTTTTTATTAATTTAATATTACAAACCAAACATTTACAAAATGACAAAAACATTTACAAAAATTATTTATTGCTTGTTGATAATCACAACAATGTGCCTTTTTGGTACAATTGATTCACAAGCACAATTATTCGAAGATTGTGAAACCTTCACACCTGGATTACCAGGTACATTGGCTAATGGATGGACAACAGATCCTGCAACGGGCTTTCGTTGGGAAGTTGAAGATGCTACTGGTGCAAATGAAAACTCTTTGGACACAGGGCCATTTTTCGATCACACTACCGAAGGGGTTTCAGGAGGTATCTATATGTTCACCGAATCGAGCTCGGGTGCAACAGGAGCAGTAGCAAATTTGGTAAGCCCAAGTGTGAGTTTAACTGGATTTAGCTGCCCTAAACTAAAGTTTTGGTACCATATGTTCGGTGAAACCATGGGAGAACTCCATATAGATGTGAACGATGGTAGTGGATGGGATTTGGATGTGGCTCTTCCTATTGTCGGAGAACAACAGGATTCTGGTGGGGCTGCCTGGGCAGAAAAACAAGTTCCTTTAGGAGCTTACATAGGTTCTACTGTTCAAGTCCGATTCAGAGCGTTAAGAGGTGCAAGTTTTACCTCAGACATCTCTCTTGATGATTTCACTATATCAGATGACTCCTCTCCTGATGTAGCAGTTGATGTTGTCAGTACAACTGCATCTACTTGTAACCACGGTAGTTCTGAAATCATTACAATAACTGTTGCCAACAATTCTTGCACAGACATTCCTGCAAGTTCAGTAGAAGCTACTTTTGAAGTGGTGTTAGGAGTCCCCGATGGTCCATATACAGAAACGATTCCTGTCGCTATTCCTGCGCTGTCCTCTGTGGATTATACCTTTATGACAACAGCTGATTTAGACGGAGGAGGATTGTTTTCCATTGAGGCTACCGCTAGTTTTACAGCGGCTTCTGGTTTGGTAGATGCCAATGCAGGTAACGATACGAAATCATTGGACATCTTTTTGCAAACTCCTTTAACGGCTCCTTTTCAAGATTTTGAAAACTTCACAGCAGGAGTACCTCCTGCTGATGGCAACTTATCTGAGGGTTGGACATCAGACCCAACAGCAGGCTACCGATGGGAAGTAGAAGATGCAACAGGAGCAAATGAAAACTCTACAGGCACCGGGCCATTTTTCGACCATACAACAGAAGGTGTATCTGGTGGTATCTATATGTTCACAGAAGCATCATCAGGTGTGGTAGGTGATGAAGCAATGTTGGTAAGCCCTTGTATTGATTTGAGTTCTTATGTTTGTCCTAGCGTTGAATTTTGGTACCACATGTTTGGTGCAAACTCAAATATGGGAGAACTGCATGTGGATATCAATGATGGTAGTGGCTGGGATTTAGATATAGTAGCCCCTCTTATTGGACAGCAGCAAGCTACTGGAGATGCAGCATGGCTAAGAGCTTCTGGAAATATTGGTGCGTATGCTGGTCAAATTGTCCAAATTCGCTTTAGAGGTGTAAGAGGTACAGGTTTTGAGAGTGATATGTCTATTGATGACTTCAATATTGTGGATGACCTTTCTGACAACATTGCTATTACGGATTTGGCTACTTCAAGTGATGGATGTAACCCTTCTAATGCGGAAACATTTAGCATCACTGTTAGCAACAGTTCTTGTAATGATATTCCTGCAGGATCAGTTGATGTAACATTTGAAGTAACCGGTGGCCCAGTTGTTGTAGGTCCTTTCACCGAAACCATTACTGATGCAATTCCTGCAAATAGTGCAGTAACCTATACATTCACAAACACAGCAGATCTTTCACAACTAGGTAACTATACCATAGACTTTTCAACTGGCTTCAATGCAGGTTCAGGTTTGACAGATAGTGATTTGTCAGACAACTCTGTTTTAGGTATTCCCTTACAGACTTTTAATTTCTTCGGAACCATTGACGGCAACAATCCTCCTTATGTAGAGAGTTTTGAAGCAGGTGATGGTGGATGGGTTGTTACAGACATTAGTGGTACGACCTCTACTATGGTATTGGGTACACCTCCTGCTGGACAAACCAATATCAATGCGGCTTCTGATGGCACAATGGCATGGTTCTCTGATGCTACCTTAGCTAATAATGCAGGTGAGTTTTACAATACCAATGAATTGATTTTCTTCCAAACTGGTTGTTTTGATATGAGTTGTATGGAGTCGGCTACTTTCTCTATTGATGTAAACTGGGATGCCGAAGGTGCATGGGATGGTGCAACGATTGGTTACAATACAGATGGCGGCACAACTTTCTTTATTTTAGGAGTGCAAGATGCCACCCAAACAAGTGGTGGAAATGGCATCAATTGGTACAATGATACAGACGTAGATGGTATAGCCAATGAAATTGATGGATGGTCAGGAGACTGTACAGGAACTGACACTGCTTGTAGTGGTGCTTGGGTTTCAGCTTCACATGATATTAGTTTCTTAGCAGGATTTTCCAGTGTTCGTTTTGCAGTAATCTTCGGTTCTGAGGGTTCTGGGCAACAAGGTGAAGGTTTTGCCTTTGACAATGTTCAGGTAACTGGCAACAGCACAAACCCTTCTTGCTTAGGTTGTACAGATATGACGGCTTGTAATTACAATCCTGCAGCGTTTTATGAAGATGGTTCTTGTGAATTCACTACTTGTGCAGGTTGTACTGATACAGGTGCTTGTAACTATGACTCAACTGCAACTATTGACGATGGTTCTTGCGAATACCTAACTTGTGCAGGTTGTACTGATATGACAGCTTGTAACTACAATCCTTCTGCAACCATATCTAATCCTTCTGCTTGTATTTACGGTTCTTGTGGAAATGGTATTTGTGAGCCTATTTGTGGAGAAACAGCAGCTAACTGTGCAGATTGCGTTAATTCTGTATTGGGCTGTACGGATATGACCGCTTGTAACTACAACCCATCTGCAACGGATGAGGATGGTTCTTGTGAATACACTTCTTGTGCAGGTTGTACTGATATGACGGCTTGTAACTATGATTCAACTGCAACTATTGAAGATGGTTCATGTTTTTATGGTTCTTGTGGTAATGGTATTTGTGAGCCTTTCTGTGGCGAAACAGCTACCAACTGTAATGACTGTGCTATTCGCTTAGGCTGTACAGATCCTACTGCTCACAACTACCGACCAAGAGCAAACCAAGATGATGGAAGCTGCGAAACTTGTACGGATGGTATCCAAAATGGAGACGAAACTAGTATAGACTGTGGTGGTTCAAAATGTGTACCTTGTACGAGCATTGTTGTGAATCAGATCATAGGTGTTTCTACAACAGGAGGAACAGGTTCTGTTTTTGTAACAGTAACAAGTGGAACGCCAGGTTGTGCATTGACTTATGCTTGGTCAGGTCCTGGAGGATACACTGCTACAACTGAAGACATAACAGGTCTAACAATGACTGGAGATTATACCCTTATGGTTACAGATTGTGCAGGTAGGTTACAATCTGCAACTATCACTGTTCCAACACGAGGTGAAGGTAGAGGTAGAGGTAGAAAAGCCGAAGTAGTTGAAACTGTTCAATTGATGGCTATTCCTAACCCATTTGCAAATCAAACGACGATTAGCTTTGAAGTAAATACAGAAGAACAAGTGAGCTTGGATGTATTCGACATCAGAGGAGCGAAAGTAGCTACTTTGTTTGACCAAACTGCTGAAGCGGGTCAAAACTACCAAATACAATTTGGTGATACAATGCCTTCTGGTACATACATTGCGAAATTGACGACTGCAAATGGTCATGTTCAACACATCAAGTTGTTCTTGACTAAATAAAATAAACCACAGTGAAAATATGGTGTGATGGTGAATTTGACATTGACAATTTTCCCATTACACCATTTTACATTGATATGGTAAAAAAAGAAATCCCCGAATGGAATTGCATCCATTCGGGGATTTTTTTACTTAAAATGATAGACTGTTAGAATTTGAACTTCAAATTATTTTTTCTTCTTCTTAGAACTCGTTTCCACATCTTCCATATCCACATCATCATCATCTCCAGAGCTTGGCGACTGAATATTTTCCCCCAAAATCTTAGCCTTGATGCGATTTTCTATTTCAAGAGCCAATTCAGGATTATCCTTCAAAAATGCCTTTACATTCTCTCTACCTTGACCAATTTTGTTCTCTTCAAAGCTATACCAAGAACCACTTTTGCCAATAATATCCATTTCTACACCATAGTCCACAATTTCTCCAAGCTTTGATACCCCTTCACCATACATAATATCAAACTCTGTAGTTTTGAAAGGAGGAGCCAATTTGTTTTTCACCACTTTCACACGAGTTCTATTACCCACAATATCAGTACCATTCTTAATTTGAGCAATTCGACGAATGTCCAATCGAATAGAAGCATAAAACTTCAAGGCTTGGCCTCCCGTAGTCGTTTCAGGATTCCCAAACATGACTCCAATTTTTTGGCGCAACTGATTGATGAAAATACACATACAACCCGTTTTGTTGATAGCCCCTGCCAATTTACGCATAGCTTGCGACATCAAACGAGCCTGCAAACCCATCTTAGAATCACCCATTTCCCCTTCAATCTCACCTCTTGGAACCAATGCCGCCACTGAGTCAATCACCACCAAATCTACTGCTGCCGAGCGAATCAAATGTTCTGCAATTTCCAATGCTTGCTCTCCATTGTCGGGTTGAGAAATGAATAGGTTTTCGACATCTACTCCCAATGCTTCTGCATACGCTTTGTCAAAAGCATGCTCTGCATCAATAAAAGCAGCGAGACCTCCTTTTTTGTGTACCTCTGCAATCGCATGGATGGCCAAAGTCGTTTTACCAGAAGATTCAGGACCAAAAATTTCGATTACCCGACCTCTCGGATAACCGCCGATGCCCAGTGCCACGTCTAAGCCCAAAGAACCTGTTGGGATGGTATCCGCTTTCACAATCCCTTTGGTATCACCTAATTTCATTACAGTACCTTTTCCGTAAATTTTATCTAATTTGGCTACTGTTAAGCCCAAGGCTTTTAATTTTTCTTGATCAACTGCCATAAGTTAATGATATATGTTTTTGTTAGCAAAAATTTTCTTTTATCTTCAAAGATACCAATAAAACAGACATTTATACTATTTTTATTAGTAATTTTGATTGTAAAACTAATTTTTTTGGAAAAAAGTTTCTTCAATGCCAATTTTCTTCAAAATTATTTTTAAGAAGTAAAAGGTAGCAAAAAAAATGAAAAATGGTGCTACTTTTATACACAAATAAATACTTAGGTTTTGAACAACACAAACAACGCCAAATCTTTCGATGTTCTTGCAGTGGGTGAATTGCTGATTGACTTAATTGGCACAAACAAAGCAACAAGCCTTGAAGATACATTTGCTTTTGAACGTTTTCAGGGAGGAAGCCCTGCCAATTTTGCCCGCAACTTGTCCAAACTTGGCAATCGGGTAAAATTGGTAGCAAGTATTGGAGAGGACGGTTTGGGGCGTTTTTTACAGTCGCAGGTAGTAGCTTTGTCTATGGATTGCAGGGATGTAAAAATGCGTCCAAATTTTCCAACGACGATTATTACCGTCGCTAAAACCGATGGTACACCCGATTTTCAGGCTTATCGTGGAGCAGACACGCAGATTTTACCCGATCAATTGCAGCCCAAAACATTGCAGCAAACCCGCATTTTCCACACGACTTGTTTTGCCTTGAGTAAAAATCCTGCACAAAAAAGCATTATGGAGGCAGCTCAAATTGCAGCAAGTCATGGTTGTCAGTTGAGTATTGACATCAACTATGCACCCGAAATTTGGGAAAACCGACAAGAGGCGCAAGACATCATTGCGAGGTATTGCAGCTATGGCGCACTCGTCAAATTGAGCATTGACGATTGGGAACGCACCTATCAACGCCCTGATGAAGCCCCTGAAACCATTATTGAATTTATACACAATTTGGGCGCAAAGGAAGTGTGCTTGACCCTCGGTAGTGAAGGGAGTTATGTGTCAAAGGGAGGTGAGCCTGTGTTCGTTTCTGCCCGCAAAATTGAAGTAGCGGATGTGACAGGTGCGGGGGATGCTTTTTGGTCGGGATATTTGACGGCATGGCTCGATGGTCATGGGCCTGAGACTTGTGCTTTGTTTGGTAGAAGTATTGCCGAAATCAAATTGCAGCATATCGGACCGCTAGTTGAGGATATTGATAAACAGTTGATTTATGCAGACTTATTGAAGTAACTATTCTGGTTCAAACAAGTCATCCATTGTTAATACACTGTCAATCAATCCTAAACTGTGTTTGTTATGCTTCAATCCAAAAGTGGTAATCAAAACCATAAAAATTTGTTTACGGGTTTTGGTAGTTGCTCGAAAAACACTTTTTTTTGTGCTTAAAATCTCTGCATATGATTTGGATAGGGAAAATATTTCGTTGTAAAACTTGATTTCAACCAAATTAATGGTTTGGTCTTTTCTATCTATCAATAGGTCAATCTGCGTGCCTTTTTCTTCGTCTGTTCCTTTTTTGTAAAACGAATAGGACACGGCATAAATTCCCGAAATTCCCAAAGCTTTCTTAATCTGTGGAATGTGTTTTAAGCAAATGCTTTCAAAGGCATAGCCACTCCACGTTTTGTAGTTTTGGGTTTGACTAATGTGGTGCCACAAATCTTTTCCTTCGTGCTTCTTTCCTTCAATAAACTGCAAATAGAATAAGGAGTATTCGTCTGTGAGGCGGTATAACTTTTCCTTTTTCTTTTTGCCAAAAGGTTGATAATCTGATATAAAACCCGATTGCACCAATTCTTTTAGAACTCTCTGAATTGTGCCCCCTGCGGATATTTTTGCCCCTTCAATGATTTGCTGTCGAGTCAATCCTTGTTTTTGTTGCCCCAAAGCTCGGATAACCGCAATGTGATTTTCAGCATGACTGAACAAAGACGGATACAGCTTCAAAAACTCATCTTGTAGCAATCCTTTTTTGGAAAAACAAATCTGTTCAATATTCTGAGTAGCACTTTTCCCTCCTTCAATTTCTTTGAGGTAATGCGGAATGCCTCCTATTGCCATGTAAATTTGAATGATTTGATAGCGTTCAAAATAAATATTGCGGCTGTTTAGATAGAGTTCCGTCTCAAGTAAAGTGAAGGGTTCTAAAAAGATATTTTTGGTGACTCGATTATGCAAACCTCCTCGATGGTGTATTACTTTTTGTATCATCCAAGAGGCTGCCGAACCACATATCACCACTACAATATTTTGGTCAACCGCCCAACTGTTCCAAAAAAAACTCAATCCCCTCAAAAAGCCCGATTTGTGAGTTGCCAACCACGGAATCTCGTCCAAAAAAACAACTTTTCGTTTTTCGCTATCTATATTTTTCAAGTAGTTGATAAGCAACATAAAGGCTTCCAACCAATTGACAGGTATTTTTACAGGTAGAGAAAGATTGCTTGCTTCTCCCAAACGGTAAGCAAAGTTTTGAAGTTGTTCGGTTTTTGGTGCATTTTGAAGTCCTGTTATCTCAAAATCTAAGTGGTCTTTATACACTGTTTTGATTAAGAAAGTTTTGCCTACCCGTCGTCGTCCGATAATAGAAACCATCTCTGCCTCGTCCGACTCCAAAGCCTTCCGCAAGATTCTTTTTTCTTCTTCCCTTCCTACCAGCGTTTTTTTCATTGTGTTTTTGTTTATTGGTGGAGTAATCGCTATAAAAATACCTACATTTCTCCACTAATAAAAATTAT
This sequence comes from Chitinophagales bacterium, assembly GCA_041392475.1. Taxonomy (NCBI): domain Bacteria; kingdom Pseudomonadati; phylum Bacteroidota; class Chitinophagia; order Chitinophagales; species Chitinophagales bacterium. The sequence continues at coordinate 896,982 of JAWKLZ010000002.1, forward strand.
TGGTGGAGGAATCGCTTGTACTTCTCTATGAAGGCGTAGATTCCAAAACGAAATTGGTGTTTTTGTATGCAAAGAATCAACTTGAAGGCACTAACCTTGCTGCAGCTTAAATGGAAGTCTGCTAAAAATACGGCATCCTTTCCCTTTATTCCCTCCTAAATTGTATATTTGCAGCTTCAAATCTTCATTTTAAAATTATAGTCTTATGGAAATCTACGCATTGACCATCGTTATTCCTGCAATTATTGGTATCATCATGGCTTACAGTTGGTTGAAAAGACCACGGGTATAGTCTTGACGAAAACACAAGTGTAATCAAAACATAAAAAAGTCCAACATTTGATAGAAATGTTGGACTTTTTGTATTATATTTTTCTTGGTAGAGCCGATTCAACTATTCCTCACCCACATCTGCAAAATGAGGTTCGTATTTTTCAGCCTGAACACCTCTGATAACCCTCTCCCAATCAAATGCGGGGCCAATATCCCATTTTCCTGTTGCTCTATAATTGAGATGTGTGAGAACACCTTTGAAGGTTGTATTTTTTTCTGTTGCATCAAATCGAATGTCTTCGGGCAGAAATTCTCTTGGAATATCGTAAGTCGCTGTTAAGTATCGCAACAAGACAATCAAGGTTTCATATTGTTGGTGCGTAAAATTGGCGTAGTACTGATAGCCTTTGTAGGGTTTGTCCAATTTGATATATTTGGTAGAATCCTCCATGGAACAATACACATCTACATAGTTGGGATTGGTCTTAGTTCTCGAATAAACTGTTTCTAATTTTCCGTTTCGAGGAAGCAAAGGGCCGTAATTGGAAATTTCGATGGCAATAGATTGTTTGCTCATTTCCTCATTGCCACCAATGGTGCCTTTACCTAAATGGTGTGACCAATAACTCGAAGAAAACAATTGATAAATCGTACCATCACGCCCCAATACAAAAGGAACGGACTCACGGTATTTGGAGTAGCCCCTTCTTGGTCTGGTCAATACGTCCACATCACTTTTGATATTGCCGACGGTGAAGTGCATCACGATTTGTTTTTTGTCCACTACTTCTGCTTCATAATAGCCTGTGTAGCCATTTGCAGGCGTACAGCGCACGACCTCCATGATTTTGTCTTCTCCAGGAACGGGTACTGCAATTTTTTTGTGGAGAAATTTGCGTCCACTTGCTATCTGTGTATCGTGAAAATCTTTTTCCCACTGAGCCGTTTTATCGTATTTTTCTGATTCATTGATGGTTGCAGGTATTTTGTAAAATTCTCCTTCGAGGGGATTTCTTGCATTAGATTGTGGCTTGACAGGAACAATTTTAGCATAGTTTCTCTCTTTGATACCCTTTCTATCATTTGCCAAAGTGCCATTTCCACCAGATCCTGGAACAAATTTTCGAGGTTTTGCCGTCTCACCTTTGTCAATATAGGTATTGCTGCTATACTTGGAGGAAGCAGCAGGTGTACGATGCACAGGAGGTGCTTTTTGGGTATGTTGTACTTTCTGGTAGCTGCTACATGCGCTTAAAATTACACATACCAATACTGGCGTTAATATTTTACATATATATATTCTCATGGTGAATGTGGCTTAAATCAAACCAAGTTGGTGTTGTTTGAAGTAAAAGGGTTTCCGTATGGGCAGCACATTTTCAATAGAATGTTGACCCAATAAATGTGTGCAAGTTTAAATGCTTAAAGAAGTATCGCTACCAATAGTCAAGCAAATATGCTGCCAACCTACTATCTAGTACGTTGTGAATGAGAAAGGTTGCGTCATTTAATTGTCATAAAATAGTTCTCAATGGTTTTTCTTCAATTTTGCTGTCCAACCAATTTCCTATTTCAAAGAGACCCAACGGAAAACGTCCTGTTTTGGCGACCATTTGCTGCAATTCGCTGCGAAAAGTTAAAAAACATTTCTTCAATTCTGATTTGTCAAAAATATTGACCTTTATCAACTGTCGGACGTTTTGAAGTACAATCTGTTCAAAACTATCCAAATCGTCTGCTTGCTTCAAATTGCGGTAAGTAGAACGGTACAAATTCTCTAAAATATCTTCGTTTTCCAGTTCATAATGCAGTATCAATTGCAGCAAACGAGCCACTTGTTGTAGGTCTTTGCGGACATCTGCTTTGGGAAAATAAATGATTTCGTTGAGCCAAAGCAATGCTTCTGAATGGTTTTCTTGAAGAAAATAGAGCAGGGCAATGTTGTAGTAAATCGTCAATAAGTGCGAAGGAGAGATGTATTCACCATATTTTTCCAAGCCATTTTCCCATCCCTTGACTTTTGCTATTCCTTCTTCAAACCGTTTTGTATTGATGAAATACAATAGTTTATTGATGGTAATCAATTGAAAGACTTTATATTCTGCTTCAAAAGTATCAGTCGGCAGCAGCTCCATCTTTTGGAGTACATCGGGAAATAAATCAAATTGATTCGTTTGTTTGCAGCTATTGAGGTAATTGTTCAATGCTTTCCGATACGCTCCTAAGTCTTCTTTCTGCAATCGTTTCCCTTCTTGCGTATTCCACAAATCCACCAGCTTTTGGTAGTGTTCAAAGGACTGTTTGGCTTGTCGGGTCTTAGAAAAATAATGCCCTTTTGTATCGTGATACAGCAGCTTTGCAGTGAAGGAAAGGGCTTTGGATTCATCACTGAGCAACGGATGGTCGAAAAGTTGCTTAAAATCCTCTGTTGTAGCCGCTTCTTTTGTGGTTTCTTTTACCCTCAGCGACATCACTATTTGTTCATTGATGTTTTGGTAAGTTGTTTTGTTTTGCAGCAGCAAGAGAATGTATGCTTCTTCTGCTACCAACTCCGCCAATTTTTGCACAACTTTTTTAGATGCTGTTCCCGTCAACAAGCGTTTTTCCCATTCCACCAATTGCAGCAAATACGAAAATGCATCGTATTGATACGCTATTTTTTTACTCCTCCTCAGTTCCTTACCCATTTGATTCAAGAGTGATTTGCGGTACAACAACTCCAAATTGCTTAGTGATTCTCGCAACT